>DATFOP010000052.1:0-3782 GCA_035265505.1 Propionibacteriaceae bacterium
GTACCGGCCAGCGCGGCTGAGCCGTACGGGCTGACGTCGAGCCGCCGATCGAGATCACGAATGCGATCGCAGTCGCGCACCAGGGGCCAGGCATGTGCCAGTAGATGGTGCGAGAGCAGGACCGGCTGGGCGTGCTGCAGATGAGTTCGACCGGGCATCGGCTCACCGAGATGTGAGCGCGCCTGGTCGGAGAGTGCGGAAATCACCTCGTACACCCCGTCGGTGAGCCGGTGCAGGGCCTCCCGTAGGTAGAGGCGAATCAACGTCGCAATCTGATCATTGCGGGATCGACCGGCGCGAATCCGGCCACCGAGATCACGGCCGAGAACCTCGATCAGCCTGCGCTCGAGAGCGCCGTGCACATCCTCGTCGGTCTCGGTTGGGCGAAACGCTCCGGACGCTACCTCGGATGCGAGCTGGTCCAAGCCGGCGATCATTTCCGCCAGCTCGTTCTCGGTCAGCAGGGCTGCGCGGTGCAACGCCCGGGCGTGCGCCTTCGAACCGGCGATGTCGTACGGGGCCAGCCGCCAGTCGAACTGCGTCGATCTGCTGAGCGCTGACATTGCCTCGGCCGGACCGCTGCCGAACCGGCCGCCCCACAGCCGGCCCACTTGTTCTCTTGCGGGGGGGCTTGGGGGGGTCGTCCCCCCCGGCTCAAGACCTTGTTCTTTGTCGGGGGGGCGCGGGGGGGTCGTCTCCCCCGGCTCCGGACCTTTCTCGGTTTGGGTCAAGACCAGCCGGCATCTCGGCGGGCCGCGATCTTGCTCGACAACCCGTAGATTTCGATGAAGCCGCGCGCCTGCGACTGGTCGAAGATGTCGCCTTCGTCGTAGGTGGCGAGATTGAAGTCGTAGAGGCTGAGCTCGCTGCGCCGACCGGTCACCGTCGCCCGTCCCGCATGCAAGATCATCCGGATCTCGCCCGACACCGCTGACTGTGCTTCGTCGATGAAGGCGTCGAGTCCGCGCTTGAGTGGGGAGAACCACTGGCCGTCGTAGACCAACTCGCCCCAGCGCTGGTCGACTCCCCGCTTGAAGCGGGCAAGCTCACGCTCGATCGTGACGTTCTCCAGTTCCATATGAGCCGCGATCAACGCGATGGCGCCCGGCGCCTCGTACACCTCCCGGCTCTTGATCCCGACCAACCGGTCCTCGACCAGATCGAGCCGTCCGACGCCCTGGACGCCAGCGCGCTCGTTGAGGATCTGGATCGCTTGCAGCATGGAGACCTTTTCGCCGTCGATGGCGATCGGCACGCCGGCTTCGAAGGTGATCAACACCTCGTCCGGGTCCCGAGGCGCCGCCGGATCGGCGGTATAGGCGTAAACGTCCTCAACCGGTCCGTTCCAGATGTCCTCCAAAAACCCTGTCTCGACCGCACGGCCCCAGACATTCTGGTCGATCGAGTAAGGCGAGGACTTGCTGGTGGCGATCGGCAGACCCTTCTCATCTGCGTAAGCGATGGCCTTCTCTCGGGTCCAGGCATAGTCGCGAACCGGCGCGATCACCTTCAGCTCCGGCGCCAGGTTGGCGATGCCGACCTCGAACCGCACTTGATCGTTGCCCTTGCCGGTGCAGCCGTGGGAGACGGTGCTAGCTCCGTGTGACCGGGCGGCCGCCGCCAAGTGCCGGACGATCAGTGGCCGGGAGAGGGCACTTACCAACGGATAGCGGTCCATGTAGAGCGCGTTGGCGCGCATGGCCGGCAAGCAGAAATCCTCGGCGAATTCATCCTTGGCGTCCACCACCACCGCCTCCACTGCACCGCAGTCCAGGGCGCGCTGACGGATCACATCCATGTCCTCGCCGCCCTGACCGACGTCGACCGCGACGGCGACCACGTCCTGGCCCGTCTGTTCGGTAAGCCATCCGATGCACACGCTGGTGTCCAGGCCACCTGAGTAGGCCAAGACAATCCGATCACTCACGTCTCACTCCTTCGTTGCTGAGCTGAGAAGCCCGACGCCGGCTTGCCGGTGCGGCTCATGATCAAGAACCGCTCGGCGATCTCCGCGCCGCCCTGCGGGTCGCGGCTGACCAGCACAATCGTGTCGTCGCCGGCGATCGTGCCGAGAATGGCATCCCAGCCCACGCGGTCGATGGCCGAGGCGAAGTACTGAGCAGCACCCGGTGGGGTACGCAGCACGACCAGATTGGCCGACGCTTCGGCGCTGACCAGCACCTCGCCGCAGAGCCTGGCCAACCGTCCTTCGAATGTGGCGGACTCCCCCACGTGCGGCGTGCGGTCACCGCCCTCAGCCGGAACTGCGTAGATCAGGTGGCCATCGCGGCCCCGCACCCGGACCGCCCCGACCTCAACCAGATCACGCGAGAGAGTGCCTTGATTGACCTGGATGCCGTCGGTGGCGAGCAGGTCGGCAAGTTCGATTTGGGACCGTACGTGTTGGGTCGACAGCAAGGAGATGATCTTGGCGTGCCGCGCCGCTTTGGTCGCCGGTTTCTGCGGGGGGTTCGCGGGAGGTCGGCCGCCCAAGCTGGCTATGGGCGCTCGGGCATCAATGGTCATGATTGGCGCCCTGAACCTGTCGAAGGGCGGTGATCGGCAGGCTCAGACAGCTTTCTGGGCTGCTCGTCTAGGAAGGCAAGGACGGCTTTTTGCACGTGCCGACGATTCTCGGCCTCATCCCACACCACCGACTGGGGGCCATCGATCACCTCGGCGGCGATCTCCTTGCCCCGATACGCCGGCAGGCAATGCAGCACAACGGCGTCCGCCGCAGCATGGCTCAATAGCCTTTCGGTCAACGCGTACGGAGCGAAAATCGTCTGCCGGTCCTGCCCGTCACCCTCCTGTCCCATCGACACCCAGGTGTCAGTCGCAACGACGTCAGAGCCGGATACGGCTTCAACCGCCGAGCTGGTCAGGGTGACGCTGCCACCCGAGCCGGCCGCTGCTTTCTCGGCACGCGTCCACACGGCCGGATCGGGTTGGAACCCGGCCGGGGCGCCGATTCGGATGTGCAGTCCGGCTCGCGCGCCGCCCAGGGCGTACGAATGGGCCATGTTGTTGGCGCCGTCTCCGACGTAGGCGAGCGTCAGTCCAGCCAGTGCGGCCTTGTGCTGCCGAATCGTCAGCAGGTCGGCCAGGAGCTGGCAGGGGTGAAACGTGTCGGTCAGCGCGTTGATGACCGGAACTCCGGCGTTTGCGGCCATCTCCTCGAGTTGATCTTGACCGAACGTGCGCCAGACGATCGCCGCGCACTGCCGGCTCAGCACCCGGGCGGTGTCGGCGATGGATTCCCGGACACCAACGCCGGCCAGCCGTCCGTCGACGATCATCGGGTAACCACCGAGTTCGGCAATGCCAGCGGAGAAGGAGGCCTGGGTGCGCAGGGTCGGCTTGTCGAACAAGACCGCCACGCTTCGCGGCCCGGCAAAGACCGGGTGCCCGAACGGATCGTCCCTGAGCTCGTCGGCGAGGTCGAGGATGTGGATCTGCTCGGCCTGTGAAAGGTCGTCGTCGGCGAGGAAATGACGCATGACTACGCCGCCTCTCCCGTGCGATCGATCAAGCCCGGCAGGGCGGCAACGAAGGTGTCGAGCTGGGCTGTCGTGATCACCAGCGGCGGGACGATGCGGAGCACGTCCGGGCGGGGGGCGTTGACGATGAAACCGGCGTCGAGAGCGGCGTCGGCTACGGCGGCCGCCACCGGCTCGGCGAACGTGATGCCGCGAAGGAGCCCGCGGCCCCGGACTCCGGTAATCAGCGGATGCCCAAGCTGATCAACGGTGATTTCCAAGTGCTCCCCCATCGCGGTGACG
>DATFOP010000053.1:0-4826 GCA_035265505.1 Propionibacteriaceae bacterium
CTCTCCGCCGGACGGTACCTCATCGGGCGGGCTTTCAATTCCGACATCCGGCTCGACGACATCCACGTCAGCCGGGCCCACGCCGCGCTGGATGTGCGAGAGGGGGGCGTGTGGCTGGAGGATCTCGGCTCGTCCGGGGGCACACTGGTCAACTCGGAGGAACTGACGACACCGCGGGAGATCCATAGCGGCGATCGGATCACGCTCGGCACCGTCGACCTCTGGCTGCAGGGCGGGGACGACGACTCGGCAACGTCCACCATGCCCGCCGCGGCCGACCGCCCGGTCCGCTATGAGGTCGGCAGCCAGTCGGCCCGCATGATCAACAACGTCGGACGTGACCAGCACCTGTCCTACGTCCAACACATCCAGCAGCAGCGCGCGTCCTTCGCTCGCGAGATCGCCGCGACCAAGACCAAGGCGCGCTGGTTCATCTGGCTGGGGATCGCGATCATGGTGCTGGGCATCGCCGCTTTCGGCCGGATGGTTCTGCGATTCATGCAGGCCATCTACGACAGCTTCCTGACTGGGCAGGAGCCGGACCTGGGATCGATCTTCGGTGAGAAGATTCTCGGGCTGTCCTCCGGACTCTTCGGGTTCGCCGTCGGCGGGGTTGGCGAATTGATGATCATCATCGGAGTCATCCTCCACATCACGGCGACAGCGCGCCGCCGCCGAATGGAGCGGGAGCTTTCGCTGCCACCACCGTGGGCGGCCCTACCGTCAGAACGGAGTTGAGATGAGCTTTCACATCGGTACGCAGAACGCAGGCGTGGTGAACAACGTCGGGCACGATCAGCACATCACCGGCGGTCAGCAAGGGGTTCTGGTCGTCACGCCAGAGGTGCGGCAAGCGCTTCACGCGCTTCGTTCTGCTGTGGGCTCGGCCGCTTTGGATGACGCCCCGAGCCGGGAGGCGACGCGCCAGCTCGACGAAATTGATGCGGCGGTGGGGTCCGCGATGCCCGAACCAGAGCGTGTAGCCGGACCTTTGGAGAAACTCACGCGTCTCCTGGTGGCGGCGGGTCCGATGGCGGCGGCCGTCGGACCGCTGCAGACCCTCGCCGGCTGGCTGGGCCAGCTCGGCTCAGGCGTGTTGCGGCTCCTGCCAGGACTCGGCTGAGCGTCACTGCTCCATCCACAGACAGAACGGGTGTCCGGCCGGATCGCAGTAGACCCGAACGTCGCTCTGCGGCTGATGCTCGGCCAGGACCGCGCCGACGGAGACGGCGTGGGCGCCTGCCTCCTGGAGGTCTTCGACCTCGATGTCCAGATGCATCATCATCTGCTGATGTTCGGTGTCGGCCGGCCACATCGGCCGGATGTAGGCGCCCTCCCGCTGGAATGCGAGGCCGACACCACCGTCGGGATTGGCCAGCGTGACCCACTCCGGTTCGTCGGTCCGGATCTGCCACCCGAGCAATCTCTGATAGAAACCGGCCAGCTCCCGCGCGTCAGGAGCGTTGAGCACGACGCTGGTGACCTTGAGCTTCGGTCGAGCCACTGATCCTCCTTGTCCGAATGCCACACTCACCCTATGGTCGCCGCGCATCCGCTGCCTGACCCCGCGGTTGTCGTGCTGGCCGGCGCCGCCGGTTCTGGCAAGTCGACCTGGGCAGCGGAGCGGTACCGCACCTCCGAGATCGTGTCGTCGGATGCGTTGCGGGCCATCGTCGGCAGCGGACCGGCTGATCTGGATGCCTCCGTCGACGCATTCGGCCTGCTCGACACCATCGTGCACGCCCGCATCAGGCGCTCCTTGACGACGGTGATCGATACGCTCGGTCTTGATCAGCCCCGGCGACTGGGCTACCTGCAGGCGGCCGGCGCCGCAGGGTTGCCGGCCGTGCTGGTGATCATGAACAGCTCACCTCAGCTCTGCCGTGAGCGCAACCGGCTGCGCGATCGACCCGTACCGGCGCCCGTCCTCACCGATCAGTTGCGCAAGATCAAGTCGATGATCGACACTACGGCCGACGAAGGCTGGGATCGAGTGCTGATCATCGACGAGTCCGTAGCAGCTGCGATGCCGCTGGGGGAGGCGAACCGGAGTGATCGTGAGCGGGAACCCGCCGGCCACCCGCGGGTGATTCTGCAAGTCTCCCGGTTCCCCTGGGGCAGTGAACCCGCGCGATGGCTGCGCGATATTGCGTTGGCGGCGGATTCGATCGGCTTCGACGGGATCGCCGTGATGGACCATCTCATCCAGATTCCTCAGGTGGACCGGGCGTGGGAGCCGATCCCCGAACCGTGGGTGGCTCTCGGGCTGTTGGCCGGTCTCGACACCGACCTTCGGCTTGGCACGCTCGTCTCGCCGGTCACCTTCCGGGCGCCCGGGATCATTGCCAAGACGGTCGCGACACTCGATGCGCTCAGCGGGGGTCGGGCCTTCTGCGGTCTTGGTGCGGGCTGGTGGCTGCGTGAGCACCAGGCGTACGGATTGGACTTTCCGCAGGCGTCCCAGCGCTTGGATCAATTGCAGCGCTGTATCGAAACGCTGCGAGCACTCTGGGCACCCGGCACCAAGGCCTACGCCGGACAATATGTCAACCTGCCGGAGACGACGTGCTACCCACGTCCCACCGGGCCGATCCCCATCATCGTCGGCGGCTCGGGCGAGCGTCGGACGCTGAAGATCGTCGCGGAGCAGGCCGACGGTTGCAACCTGCCATCCGAGGAACACGTCCTCTCATCCAAGATCGACATGCTGCGCCGACATTGCGCCGCGATAGGCAGGGATCCCGCCGAGGTGGAGATCACCATCCTCGACCTGCCGGTCATCGGCCGCGACCGCGAGGACGTCGGGCTGCGAGTCGAGCGACTTCGGGGTCGCACCCCAGCCGCCTCCTACGCAGCCCAACACCACGCGGGTACGCCCAAGAACCACGTCGAGCGCTATCGCCGGCTGGCGGATCGAGGCGTCGGCACCATCTTCTGCTCGCTCGCGGACTTGGCCGACGCTGATGATCTTGCGCGCTGCTCGCCCCTACTCGAGGCGCTGCGCTGAGCGGCCTGGCTCCTGGGCGATGCTGGCGAACGGGATCGGGCAGCAGGCGTTCCCGGCACACTCCATCAGGTCATCACAGCCGGCGTCGACAGCGGCTCGCAAGGTAGCGGCGATCGCCTCAAGGTCGGCGATCTTCTCCTCGACCTCGGACAGCTTCGCCTGCGCCCGAGTGGTGAGGCCGGCCTCGGTCCCGTGGTTCTGCTGACGACCATGGCGGTGACGGCGGCCAGCGTCCAACAGCTCGGCCACCTCATCGAGGGTGAATCCCAGGCGCTGAGCCGCTTTGATCACCCGCAGCGTGGTCACCGTCTCGGGCGAATAGAGCCGATGCCCGCCCAGACTCCGGTCCGGCTCGGTCAGCAAACCTCGCCGCTCGTAGTACCGGAGCGTCTGCCGATTGACACCTGCGGCGGTGGCGACATCACCGCTTCGCAGGCCTGAGCTCACGGTGTCCTCATTCGAGCTGCGGCCCGCGCGGCCAAGGCATCCAGCACCTCCGTCTGGACCGCCGGTACCCGGACGTGCATCTGCAGCGCCTGACCCTCGGACGCGAAGCTGAACGTGAAGAAGGAGCAGCATTGCGTTTCCCTTGCGGCCAGGTCTCGCGCGAAAGCTTCTGCCCTGGGGTCGAGCGACCATCGCAACACCTCGGGTGACGGCCTCGTCTGAGCGGTCAAGGCCGTCGAAAATAGATCATCGAACTCGGCGATCCGCAGCGGCCGATCCGCGGTCGGCAGCGTGCAGCCCTCCAGAATCGCAAGCTCGTCGATATTCCTCATAGCACGACCGTAAACCTGTACTTAGGTACCAGATGCAACCCCGGCTTTGGAGGTCACCGATGTCGGTCGCGAATGCCCCTGCCCACTGACGGTCTCCTCGATCAACCCACGCTACTTCGCCGTGGAGTCGACGGAAGCGCCCAGTGGCAAGGTGATCTACCTGACCGGATCGCATTGCAACAACAACTTTCACGACGGGCTGGGATGGGGCGGAGTTGACGGTGATGCTGTCCCCGGGCTGTTACGCCGTACGCTGGCACGACGTCAACAGCCGTCGAACGATCGGCACCGCGTCCGTGACGGCCGATGACGCTGCACCGGTCACCTTCCGCAGTCCGTTCGACCCCTCCAGTCCTGCGGTATTGCACCTCTCCTCAGCAGCTCGGTAAGTCGCCGCCTACCGGCGGCAGAAGGTCGGGAGAATAGCGTCGTGGACCGGAACCAAGTCATGGCCTGGGTCGATGGGTACATCGCCGCCTGGCGCGCTGAAGACCCGGAGGCAGTGGAACAGCTGTTCACTCCGGACGCGGCCTATCGCGCCTCGCCGTACGAGGAATCCGAAGTCGGCCATGACGCCATCAAAGGCTTCTGGCTCGACGACGCCGGCGAGGTCTTCACAGCCATTGCCGAGCCGGTCGCCGTGGATGGTCGCTCGGCGGTCGTCCGGGTCGAGGTGCGTTACGGCGATCCGGTTCATCAGGAGTACCGGGATCTGTGGGTCCTGCGCTTTGCCGACGACGGTCGGGTGAGCGATTTCGAGGAGTGGGCGTACTGGCCCGGTAAGCCCTACTCGGCCGCGGAGCCCACCTGAGGTGGCTGGCGGTCAGCCGCCCGCGACCGCCGGAATGATCGAGATCCGGGAACCATCGCTCACCTCGGCGTCCAAGCCGCCGATGAAACGCACGTCGTCGTCGCCGACGTAGACGTTGACAAACCGACGAAGCGCCCCCGAGTCGTCGAGGATCCGACCGCGGATCCCGGGATGGTTTCCTTCCAGGGAGTCGAGGATCTCGCTCAGCTTGCTGCCCTCTGCGCTGACC
>DATFOP010000054.1:0-19911 GCA_035265505.1 Propionibacteriaceae bacterium
GGAGGAACTCCTAGGATTGCTGCGTGGCAATGCCTCGACGTTCTGGCCGTGACGAGTGGGCGGCTTCGTACGAGGCGGCGCTGCGCCGCGGGCAAGTGCGAGACCGGGACTTCACCACGCTGTCTGGCGTCGAACTGGAACCGGTGTACGGACCGCCGGAGGATGTGGAAGACCCGCGATTGGATGCGATCGGCTGGCCGGGGGCCTTTCCGTTCACCCGCGGCCTGTATCCCACTGGTTACCGCGGCCGCGGCTGGACCATCCGTCAATTCGCCGGATTCGGCAGCGCCGAGCAAACGAACGCTCGTTACAAGATGATCTTGAACGCCGGTGGTGGCGGGCTCAGCGTGGCATTCGACATGCCGACCTTGATGGGTCGTGACTCCGATGAGCCCCAAAGTCTGGGGGAGGTCGGCCACTGTGGGGTGGCGATCGACTCGGCCGCCGATATGGACCTGCTGTTCGCCGGCATCGATCTGGGGACCGTCACCACCTCGATGACGATCTCCGGTCCCGCCGTGCCGATCTTTTGCATGTACGTGGTGGCCGCCGAGCGCCAAGGCGTTGACACGGTGACCCTCAACGGCACACTCCAAACCGACATTTTCAAGGAGTACATCGCCCAGAAGGAATGGATCTTCGGCCCCGAACCGCACCTGCGACTGATCGGCGACCTGATGGCGTACTGCACCGAGCACGTGCCGGCGTACAAGCCATTGAGTGTCTCCGGGTATCACATCCGGGAGGCCGGCTCGACGGCAGCACAGGAGCTGGCGTTCACCCTGGCCGACGGTTTTGGGTACGTGGAGCTCGGCCTTTCGCGCGGGCTGGACATCGACACCTTTGCGCCGGGCCTCAGTTTCTTCTTCGATGCCCATATCGACTTCTTCGAAGAGATCGCCAAGTTCCGGGCTGCCCGCCGGATCTGGGCCCGCTGGCTGCGCGACCGGTTCGGGGCGAAGACCGCTCGCGCCCAGTCGTTGCGATTCCACACGCAGACCGCAGGGGTCTCGCTGACCGCTCAGCAGCCGTACAACAATGTCGTGCGGACGGCGGTCGAGGCCATGGCTGCCGTGCTGGGCGGGACGAACTCGTTGCACACCAACGCGCTGGACGAGACCCTGGCGCTGCCAACGGAGCAGTCAGCCGAGATCGCATTGCGTACCCAACAGGTGCTGGCCGACGAAACGGGCGTCGTCAACGTGGCGGATCCGCTCGGCGGCTCCTGGTTCGTCGAGGAACTCACCGACCGGCTGGAGGCGGAGGCTGAAGCGATCTTCGCCAAGATCATCGAGATGGGGCAGCTCGGGGGTCGTGCCAGTCCGATCGGCCCCATCACGTCCGGATTACTGCTGGGCATCGAGGAGGGGTGGTTCACCAGCCAGATCGCCGATGCGGCCTTCCGCTATCAGACGCAACTGGAAAAGGGAGAAAAGACGATCGTCGGAGTGAACGCCCATACGGCCACGGTCACCGGCGAACTGGAGATCCTGCGGGTCAGTCACGAGGTCGAGCTCGCACAGCGAAGAGTGCTCGCCGAACGTCGGACGTCTCGCGACTCCTCGGCAGTCGAGGCAGCTCTTTCAGAAATGATACAAGTCGCGCGCACTGAGCAGAATCTGATCCCGGCGATGCTGGCCGCGGCGCGAGCCGACGCCACCCTTGGGGAGATCTGCAACGCTCTTCGAGCCGAGTGGGGAGAATACCGCGAGCCGGCCAGGTTCTGAGCCGTCGACTCGCTCAGAACGCGGCGGTGGGGTCTGAGTTCGCCGAGTTCAGGCCCTGTCCAAAGCGTCCCGGGCGTCGAACCAGGTGGTTTGATCAGTCGCGCTGCTCGCCACGACCAGGTTGTTGACGATCCGGTCGAGCTGGGTGAAATCGCTGGGATGCCAGGCACCCGATCGGCCGAGAGCTCCTCGGGGCTGCTCCGCCCGGACGCAGAGGTGCGACTGGCCGAACGGTTTGCACACGCCGGCGTGACCTTCATAGCTGTAGCGGGATATGCCCGTGCGCTCGAATCGGACGCCATACAGGGGACGGCTCGCCGGGTAATTGATAGTGATCATGAGTGTGCCCTCCGGATAGTCGTTCCTGGACAACCGGACTGTGGTGCTGTCGCGGACCAATCCGACGGCAACGGACGACACCACGTAATGGCGGGGCGGTGCAACCAACCGGTAAGGCAGCAGGACCGGTTCGGTCGTGAATCTGACATGCCGGGCGAGCGTCGGCAGAAACCGCTCAGGTTCGCTCACGCCCGTGCAGGCGACAACCGTCCATGCGTCATCGGCGTATCGCCAGGCCAGTGCCGGACCGGGTTCGTCGTGCAGGCCTCGCGCGGTGTAGAAACCAGGGCGGCCCGAAATCCGTACCTGCCTTGCGTCGTCGGGAATCTGCATCATGTCGCCCGTCCCAGCCCGGCCGACCGCAATCGAGCAGCGGCCACTTGCCGCTGTGTCGGCCCTCAGGAAGGTAATCTCCCAATCGCGGCCGAGAAGGCGGCGCCGCACCTCCCATCCGGGCAACGGGCGCAGCGTGGAAGTGAATGCCCAGACTCCTTGCTGGCGAGCCTCGACCGCGGGTCGGTTGGTGACGCTGAGCGTGACAGCTGCGATCAAGCCAGTGGCCGCCGCCACGGCGACCACGCGCACCCAGCCACGCCGCCTTGCTTCTTGCCGACCCACCCGCCGAACTGCACGCGTGACGGTCAGCGGGTCGGGAGGTTCCCAGGTCAGCACCTCCAGTGTGGCGGCCACTGCGTACGGATCTCCGCCGAGCGTGACGAGTGACCGCTCGAATTCCCGGGAAACGGTCGAGACCGGACGATCGACAATGCCGGCTATCTCTGTCCGGGTCAGCCGCTCGAGACAGCTGAGCATGATCACGGCGCGCGCCAAGGCGGGCAACGAGTCGAGCGCGGCCGCGACCGGTCGCAGCTCCGGGCTCAGGTGCTCATCTGCTCGGCCGCCCAGCCGTGGCGAGGGCCTCCCGCGGAGAAACGTCTGAACGGTCAACCTGCGGAGCTCCTCCGGCGAGTTCGCCAGGTCCGGCCACCGCCGGCCAGCCGAGACGACGACCTCTGCGGCTAACTCGGCCGGCTCGGGCCCCAGCGCCGTGCACCACCGCAGCAGGTCCGCCAGCTCCTCGGCGTGCACCACATCAGGCTATGCCCGCACCCCACGTTCATCGTTTCCATCGACCACCGAAGACGGTGGTCGATCGACACAGTGGCTGAGGTCAGCTATCGAGAGCCGCGGACACGACGGCCCGGGCCGCCTCCTGAACTTCGGCGAGGTGGTCGCGACCCCGGAAGGATTCGGCGTAAATCTTGTAGACGTCTTCGGTGCCCGACGGCCGAGCGGCGAACCAGGCGGACTCGGTTGCCACCTTGAGCCCACCGATTGCGGCATCGTTTCCGGGGGCCCGGGTGAGAATCGTGGTGATCGGCTCGCCGGCCAGCTGGTCGGCGGTCACCGCGGAGGGGTCGAGCTTGCCCAGCTTTGCTTTCTGCTCGCGGTTGGCCGGCGCGTCCACTCGGGCATAGGCGGGGGACCCATGCTGGGCCTCCAGTTCCGCGTAGAGCTCGCTCGGGGACTTGCCGGTCACCGCGCGAATCTCGCTCGCCAGCAGGGCGAGCAGGATGCCGTCCTTATCGGTGGTCCAGGTGCTGCCGTCCAAGGCGAGGAACGATGCTCCCGCCGACTCCTCGCCGCCGAAGCCGATCTCCCCGGTCCGCAGTCCGGGCACGAACCACTTGAATCCCACCGGAACCTCCACCAGCGTCCGGCCCAGGCTGGCGGCCACCCGGTCAATCATGGACGAAGAGACCAGAGTCTTGCCGATCCCGGCGTCCGGCCGCCATCCGGCGCGGTTGGCGTAGAGGTACTGGATCGCGACTGCCAGATACGCATTGGGATTCATCAGGCCGAAGTCGGGCGTCACGATCCCGTGCCGGTCGGCGTCGGCATCGTTCCCGGTGGAGATGTCGTACGCGTCCTTGTTGCCAATCAGGCTGGCCATAGCGTTCGGCGAGGAGCAGTCCATCCGGATCTTGCCGTCGGTGTCCAGGGTCATGAACGACCATCGCGGATCGACCTGTGGGTTGACGACGGTAAGGTCGATGCCCAGCCGGTCGGCGATGTAGCCCCAGTACTGAACGCTCGCCCCGCCCATCGGGTCAGCGCCAACGTGAACGCCTGCCTCGCGGACGGCGTCCAGATTGAGCGCGTTCATCAGGTCTTCACAGTATTGACCGAGATAGTCGAATCGCTCGATCTGGGAGGCGAGGAGATCGAACGGCGTCCGTTGGATCGCCGAGGGGTCGGCGAGCAGGGCGTTGGCGCGGGCGGCGATCACGCTGGTCGCGTCAGTGTCGGCCGGGCCGCCGTGCGGAGGGTTGTACTTGAAGCCACCGTCGCGGGGAGGATTGTGCGACGGCGTGACCACGATGCCGTCCGCGAGGCCCGGCTTTGAGCCGGTGGAAGCGCGGCCCTTGTCGTTGTTCACCACGATCGCCCGGGACACGGCCGGCGTGGGCGTGTAGTCGTCATCGCCCTCAGCCCGCACTGCCACCCCGTTGGCGCACAGCACCTCCAGAGCCGTGGTCCAGGCCGGCTTTGACAAGGCGTGGGTGTCCTTGCCGATGAACAGCGGGCCGGTGATGCCCTGGCTGGCCCGGTACTCCACGATCGCCTGTGTGGTGGCCGCGATGTGCGCATCGTTGAACGCCGTATCGAGACTCGACCCACGGTGCCCTGAGGTGCCGAAGGAGACCTGCTGATCGGGATTCTCCGGATCCGGTGTCCGGTCGTAGTAGGCACTGATCACCGCGTCAACGTCGATCAGGTCTTCGGGTTGGGCCGGCTGTCCGGCGCGTGGATGAGCCATGGCAGACATTCTGCCGATCAGGACCGCCCCTGGGGAGTGCGTGAAGCAAAGTGCCCATTCTCATGCGTCCGCGGCTCGGGCCCGTCCCCCAGCCTTGCGGCGGCTTTGACAGGATGACGGCCATGAGTTCGTCGAGTTTCAGCCGCCATGGTGCTGTCGACCTGTCCCAGGTAGCGGCACGGGCCAAGCAGGCCGGGGCGGCGGCGCCAAGCGGGACGCCCGGGGGCGCCTCGTACGTGGTCGAGGTGAACGAACAGACCTTCGAAGCCGAGGTCATTCGCAAGTCGATCAAACACCCGGTGGTCGTGGAGCTCTATTCGCCACGGGTGTCCACTGGCCAGCAGCTCTCCGACGCGCTGGCCGCGTTGGCGGCGGAGGCGGCAGGTCGATTTCTGCTGGCCCGGATCAATGTCGATACCGCCCCGGGCATCGTTCAAGCCCTCGCACTGCAAGCCGTACCGACGGTCATCGCCGTCATCAACGGCCAGATCGCCCCTCTGTTTCAGGGCGTCTTGACCAAGGAGCAGGCCAACGCATATATCGAGCAGCTGCTCAAGGCGGCCGTCGCGAACGGCATCGTCGGTCGGGCCGACCCGGTCGGTAGCCAGCCGAGTGAGACCACGCCGTCGGACGAGCCGGTATCGGATCCCCGTTTCGCCGCCGCCGATGAAGCCTTGGAGCGGGGCGATTTCAGCACTGCGTTGACGGAGTTCGACAAGCTCCTGGAAGCGAACCCGAATGATGCGGAGGCCAAGGCCGGCAAAGCTCAGGTCGGCCTGCTGGCCCGGGTTTCAGCCGTCGATCCGCAGGCGGTGCTCGACCAGGCCGCGACATCGGATGCGATGAACGATCAGCTTGCCGGGGCGGATGTCGAGATGGTGACCGGTCAGGTCGACGAAGCCTTCGCCCGTCTCCTTCAGCTGATCAGGCAGCGCTCGGGCGAGGACCGAAACGCCGCCCGGGTCCGGCTGCTGGAACTCTTCGAGACACTCGGGAACGCGGACGAGCGCGTGCTCAGCGCTCGCCGGGAACTGATGGCCGCCCTTTTCTGAATCCTGCCGAGGGATCGGCGAATACCTGCCCCCGACCTCAACGCGGCGACGCAGAGCCAGCTACCGGCAAATGGCGTTGGACAGGCCTCACACTTCCCGGCCATTCTCCAGGTACGCCGTTTCGTCGGGTGTCAGACCAAGCGCGATGGTGAGCCGGCGGTGTGCGAGCGGGGTGATCAGTCGTCGGGCGTCGTCGAGAGTGCAGAGTCGGACTGAGCGAATCTCGGCGGCCTGCAACGACCAGGCGGCCAGGTCGGCCTCCTGTACCGTGCCGCCGTCGAAGATCATCTCGATGGCGTCGTCCCAGCCGAGATAGGGCGGCATCCAGTCCACGATCAGCAGCCGCCCGATGTCCAGATCAACTCCGAGTTCCTCGCGAACCTCTCGCATCGCGCCGATCCGAGGCGACTCGGACGGCTCGACGATGCCGCCGGGCAGCTCCCAGTCGGCCTTGAACTGGGTCTCGCAGAGCAGCACTCGGCCCTTGTCGTCGCGCATCAGCACGTGCGCGATGAGCCGCTTGCGCGGCAGGGCCGAGTTCATCACGCCCGAGAAGCCGGTCGGTCCGCCCACGAGATCATCGGCCAGCCGGGCAAAAATGGCCACGTCACCGTACGAGCCGTCCGGCAGCTTGATGGCTTCCCGGCGGAGTCCTTCCCAGCGGAATCCGGCGCGTAGCACCGCACGGCGACCGGCCCGATCACTGGCCGGCAGCGACACCTCCAGCCGGCGGAGGCCCCGTTCGCGCAGCGCATGCTCGGCGACAGACGTGATGGCCTCGATCAGGCCGGCCTCGACCAGTACGTCGGTGTCCACCGAGCTGTCCCAGTGGACCGTGGCACTGCCGCCGTCCCCGGCGACCACCCGAACGTCGAGCTCGGTCACCGCTCAAGTCTGATCGGCAGACCTGCCGGGCTCCGCCCGGGGCGGTTGAGAGGTACGCGGAGTTACGCGGGGCGCCGGTTGAATAGTGGCCGCCTCGATCTCGTCGACGTCCGGGCCGCCGGTTCCCTCGGCCGTATCCGGCTTCGCCGCCTTCTCGCCGCCCGCCTCTGTCGAGTCGGGGGGCTGGCGTCGCGCCGGGGCGGACTCCGACTCCGACTCCGACCGCGAACGCGCCGGCGATAGCTTCCGCGCCCTGGCACGTACGCCGGCCACGGCCTTCTCCGGTTCTTCTTGTTCTTCGTCGAGCACCGGCTCGAAACGCAGCCAGACCGCGCCGAGCGGTGGCACAGTCGCGGCGGCCGAGGCTGGAAATCCGTGGGCGGGGACTTCCGTAGCGACGACCTGGCCGAGATTGCCGATCTGCCCAGTGCCGTCGTAGACGTCCGCGTCGGTGTTCAAGATCTCTTTCCAGACACCGATGGAGGGAAGGCCGATCCGGTAATCCGGTCGGGGCTCGGAGGAAAAGTTCGTGACGCACGCGATCATCTGGCCGTCGCCGTCGAAGCGGAGCCAGGAGAATACGTTCCCGCCGCGATCATCCGCGTTGATCCAGGAGAATCCCGACGCGTCGGTGTCGAGCTTCCAGAGCGCCGGATGCTCGCGGTAGATGGCGTTCATATCCTTGATCAGCCGCTGGACTCCGCGATGTCCCCAGTTGGCGCTCTCACCCCAGTCGATGCTGTGAGCCTCGGAGAATTCGCGGCGCTGGGCGAACTCGGTGCCCATGAAGAGGAGCTTTTTGCCGGGATGGGCCCACATGAATGCGTAGAACGCTCGCAGGGTTCCGAACTTGCGCCACTCGTCCTGCGGCATGCGCTCGAACATCGAACCCTTGCCGTGCACGACCTCGTCGTGGCTGATCGGCAGAATGAAGTTCTCCGAATAGGCGTACGCCATGGCGAAGGTCATCTCGTGGTGGTGGTGCTGCCGGTAGATGGGCTCCCGCCCTATGTAGCGCAGCGAGTCGTTCATCCAGCCCATGTTCCATTTGAAACCGAAGCCCAGGCCGCCGTAATTGACGGGCCGGGTGACGCCGGGCCACGAGGTGGACTCCTCGGCGATCAGCACCGTCCCGGGCTCCCGGGCATAGGCGTGCGCGTTCGTACGCTGCAGTACTTCGATGGCCTCGAGGTTCTCGTTGCCGCCGTACTTGTTCGGCACCCACTGGCCGGCGTCACGGGAGTAGTCCAGGTAGAGCATGGAGGCCACCGCGTCGACGCGCAGGCCGTCGATGTGGAACTCGTGGAGCCAGTAGTAGGCGTTGGAGATCAAGAAGCTCTTCACCTCATTGCGGCCGAAGTTGAAGATGTAGGAGCCCCAGTCGGGATGCCAGCCGAGCCGTGGATCCTCGTGCTCGTAGAGTGCGGTGCCGTCGAAGCGCTGCAGAGCCCACGGGTCGGTGGCGAAGTGGCCTGGCACCCAGTCGATCAGTACACCGATTCCGGCCTGGTGCAGGGCGTCCACCAGGTGCCGGAACTCATCGGGCGAGCCGAAGCGTGACATCGGCGCGAAATATCCGGTGACGTGATAGCCCCACGATCCTTCGAACGGATGCTGAGCCACCGGTAGGAACTCGACGTGGGTGTAGCCCTGCCAACTGCAGTACTCGACCAGCTGGCTGGCCAGCTCGAGGTACGTCAGGCCTTTGCGCCACGAGCCGATGTGCACCTCGTAGATGCTGATCGGCTCTTCATGCAGCTTCCTTTCGCCCCGATACCACATCCACTGGTCATCGCGCCACACGTACTGGCTCTCGTAGACGATCGACGCGGTATGCGGGGCGGCCTCGGCGAACCGCGCCATCGGGTCGGCCTTGGTCCGCCAGACGCCGTCGGAGCCGAGGATCTCGAACTTGTACAGGTTGCCGGTGCTCACCCCCTCCACGAACAGCGCCCAGGCGCCAGCGCCCGGAATCAGCTGCAGGTAGGAGTTCTCGCCGTTCCAGTAGTTGAAGTCGCCGATCAGCCGGACGGCCTGCGCGTTCGGCGCCCACACCGAGAAGCGCGTGCCGAGGATGGGTCCGCGTTCGGTGTCGGTGATCGTCATCTCGTGGGCGCCGAGGCGCTTCCAGCACTCGGTGTCATGACCCTCGTGGAAGCCGGTGAGGTCCCAGCCGGTCAACTCACCGCTCGCATCGAATGCCATTTATGCTCCTTTTCTCATGCGCTCGCGAAGGGGGTGTGGGCCGATGACCGGCCTCCAGGTCGCGGCGCCTCGGCATTAGTGCCATCGCTCTCGGTTTCGACCAGGGTGGCCACCGCAGCCAGCGGGATCCCGACCCAGTCCGGGCGATTCCGGACCTCGTAGATGACCTCGTAGATCGCCTTGTCCGCCTCGTACGCCCGCAGTATCGCGGCGTCGGCCGGTGGGATCGGTCCGCCGGCGTAACTTTCCAGGAACGCCGACCGGCACTCCGCCGCCCACCCGGCACTGACCGGTCCGGTCACGCTGGCGGCCGCGTAGTCAAAGGAGCGCAGCATCCCGGCAAGGTCCCGCCAGACGGTGTCCGGCGCCATCCGCTCAGCGAGCGACTTGGCCGGTTCGCCCTCGAAGTCGATGATCTTCCATCCGCTCGGCGTGTGCAGGGTCTGCCCCAGGTGGAAGTCACCGTGCACCCGCTGGACGGGTAGCGACTGCTCGCTTAGCTCCTCGAAGGCCTCTTCCAGGCGGGCGGCGTACGGCAGAAGGGCAGGAGCGTCGCCCGTTGCTCGGTGCAGCCGCTCCCGCATCACCTCACCCACTGCGGCTCCGGAGAGGTGGGCGGTCGGGAAGGCAAAGCGTAGCGCCCGGTGGGTCTCAGCTAATGCCTTCCCGAGAGCCGACGCCTCGGTCGCGAAACTGTGCCCTTGGCGGAGGGACTCAAGGGCCAGGTCCCAGCCATCGTGGGCGTCGGTCAGTTTCTCCACCGCCATGGCGAGATCGGAGTGCTGGATCTCGCCGCCGTCTCCTGACCAGCTGCCCTCCACCCAGCCGTAAAGCCGCGCCACGTCGGCCGAATGCGAGCGGCTCAGGGCGTCGTGCACTTCGATGTCGAGATTCCTGCCCAGCTCTAGACGGCGGAACACCTTGATCATGGCCACGTCACCGAACATGACCGAGGTGTTGGACTGCTGACCGGTGTAGACCTGCGGCTCGAGATCGTCCCGAAGGCCTTCCGCGGCGCTGAGATGGAAGCGCACCTGGCTGTCCGGCCCGCGGTGCCATGCCTGGCCGAGCAGCTGGCGCAAGATCACCCGGCAGGCATCGGGATCCTGCGTCGCGTCGTAACCCACCACCTCGCCGAGATCTGGATCGCGAGGCCGGGTCATCTCGGCGTGGTTCATCAAGCCCACCGCCGCCTGGCGGTAAGCGATCGGGAGCGAGTAGAGCTCGGTCGGCGTGGCCGATCCAGAGTCTCCGAGGTAACCCACTTCCGCGATTTCGAAGCGGACCGCCGGCCATGCGCCGAGCGGGGTGAGCCATGGCAGAGGGGTGATCGAGCGAAGTTCGGCCTGCCGGCCCTTGCCGGCGAACCAGCGGGCGCCGGTGAGATAGCGCATCAGCTGGTCGGCTACGCTGCCATCCGGCATCGGCGCCATGCCTATCCTGCCTGCGGGTTGCGCTTGCCGTACCGGATCAGGGTCAGAATGTGCGCCGGATCGTCGTGGGTCAGCCGGACGAAGGCGCGCTGACCCCATCGCCACGTCTGGCCGGTCAGCTCGTCGTGCACCAGGTAGACATCCCGAGCGCTCAAACCGAGATACTCCATGTCGAGGTGGATCTCGGTCTCGACGATGTTGTGCGGGTCGACGCTGCACACTACGAGGACCACGTCGTCGCCGCTGCGCTTGGAGAACACCAGGGCGCTGGCGTGCGGGGCATGGTGGAAGTGGAGTTGGCGCAGCTGCTGCAAGGCCGGGTGTTCTCGGCGGATCTCGTTGAGCCGCCCGAGCAGCAGGTTGAGGTCCTCACCACTCTCGGCCGCCGCGGCCCAGTCCCGAGGCCGATACTGGAACTTCTCGGAGTTGAGATACTCCTCACGGCCCTGTAGCGCGGCGTTCTCAAACAGCTCGAAACCGGAATAGACGCCCCACAAGGGCGACAGTGTGGCCCCGAGCACCGCGCGAATCGTGAACGCCGTCTTGCCGCCCCACTGCAAATACATCGGGTTGATATCCGGAGTATTCACGAAGAAGTTCGGCCGGAAGAAGCTGTCGGTCTCCGTGCTCAGCTCCTTCATGTACTCCTCGATCTCCCACTTCTCGTTGCGCCAGGTGAAGTAGGTGTAGGACTGCTGGAATCCGACCTTGCCCAACATGTGCATCATCGCCGGCTTGGTGAACGCCTCGGCGAGGAAGAGCACGTCGGGATCGGTTCTGCGGACCTCGGCCAGCAGCCAGGCCCAGAACTTGACGGGCTTGGTGTGAGGGTTGTCCACACGGAAGATGCGCACGCCATGGCTCATCCAGAGCCTGACCAACCGCAGGCTTTCGGCGTAGATGCCGGCAGGGTCGATGTCGAAATTGATCGGGTAGATGTCCTGGTACTTCTTGGGTGGGTTCTCGGCGTACGCGATCGACCCGTCCGCGCGCTTGGAGAACCACTCCGGATGCTCGGTGACCCACGGATGATCCGGCGATGCCTGCAGCGCGAAGTCCATGGCGAGTTCCATGCCATGGGACTTCACCTTTGCAACGAACCGGTCGAAGGCGTCCCAGTCGCCCAGATCGGGATGGATCGCGTCGTGCCCACCGTCGGAGTTGCCGATGGCCCAGGGGGAGCCGGGGTCGGTCGGGCCAGGAGCCAGGGTGTTGTTCGGGCCTTTGCGGAATGAGGTGCCGATGGGGTGGATCGGCGGGATGTAGATGACGTCGAAGCCCATCTGTGCGGCGGCCTCGATGCGTTCGTGGGACGAATCGAAGGTGCCGGAGATCCATCTGGAGTTCTCCTCGTCCCAACGCGCGCCCTCGGAGCGCGGGAAGAACTCGTACCACGATGCGAACAGCGCTTCCTTCCGGTCGACGAAGATCGGGTATTCCGGCGTGGGGGAGATCAGCTCACGCGGACCATACGAGCGCATCGCCTCCCTGACCTCGGGCGCCAGGACGATCTCGAGGCGGTCCTCCACCTGCTGCCCGGAGTCCAGGCTGGCCGCGGCGGCCCGGAGCTTGGTCGCTACTGCGCTATTCCCGTCGGCTTGTGCGCGGTCGGCTGAGGAGTTGAACAGTGCCTTTCCTTCGGTGCAGACCAAGGCCACATCGATGCCGGCCGGGATCTTGATCTCGGCATTGTGCACCCATGTCTCCCAGGGATCACTCCAGCCCTCGACCCGAAACGTCCAGGGTCCTTCGGTGTCCAGCGTCACCGACGCCGTCCACCAGTCGAAGCCGAGCGGGGTAGTGGGGTGCATCGGTTCGAGCCGCTCACTGCCCTCCGGGTCGGTCAGCACGACCGTCGCGTTGACCGCGTCATGTCCCTCCCGGAAGACGGTGGCCCGGATCGGAATCGCCTCACCGACAGTCGCCTTGGCCGGGAAGGCGCCGCTCTCGATCACCGGCGAAACGTTGGTCACCGGAATCCGGTCGATCAGAGTGCCCAGTGGCGGTTTGTCCATCGTCGGAGTTCCTGGCTTGGTTGCCGTCACGATGGCCAACCTATCGGCCCTGCCCGGTTCGCGGCAGAGGGCATGACGGATCCGTTTCGGCCACTCCATACCACTGCACGACTGCCCAAAATCGGCGGCGAGTTGGGCCGCTACCTTATGCGGGTGCGCGCTATTCGTCGATTTACCGTTCGTCCGGTGCTGCCGGAGGTTCTGAAGCCGCTGGGTGATCTCGCCAACAACTTGCGGTGGTGCTGGCATCCCGATACTCAGGACCTGTTCCGCTCGGTCGACCCACAGCTCTGGGAGGGGTCTGGCGGCGACCCCATCCGACTGCTGGCGGATGTTTCGGTCGAGCGCCTGCAAAGCCTGGCGGGGGACAAGAAGTTCTTGAAGAACCTCAAAGTCATCCAGGCCGATCTCGCCGACTACCTGACCGGCGAGCTGTGGTACCAGAGCTATGCGGCGGAAAATCCCGGTGCACCCAAGGGGATCGGCTACTTCTCACCGGAGTTTGGGATCACCGAGGTGCTCCCGCAGTACTCCGGAGGTTTGGGCATTCTGGCTGGTGACCATTTGAAGGCGGCCAGTGACCTCGGCGTATCGATGATCGGCGTTGGCCTGCTTTACCGTCAGGGCTACTTTGGGCAGTCGCTCAACGCGGCCGGATGGCAGCAGGAGCGCTATCCGCTGCTGGACCCCAATGCGCTGCCGCTCAACCAGCTGTACGACGACGAGGGCCCGGTGCGGATCGAGGTGCCTCTGACCGGCCGCACGCTACTGGCCCAGGTCTGGTTGGCTCAAGTCGGCCGGGTGCCACTGTTGCTCTTGGACTCCGACGTCGAGCAGAACCACGCTCCCGACCGAGACGTTACCGACCGGCTGTACGGCGGCGGCACTGACCACCGGCTCGCGCAGGAGGTGCTGCTCGGGATTGGCGGCGTCCGGGCGATCCGGGCCTATTGCAGGATCACCGGGGCGGCGGCCCCCGAGGTCTTCCACACCAACGAGGGCCACGCGGGCTTCCTCGGCCTGGAACGCATCCGGGAGTACATCGAGTCAGGACTGGACTTCGACGCGGCGGTTGAACGCACCCGTGCGGGGACCGTCTTCACCACCCACACACCGGTGCCCGCGGGTATCGACCGGTTCCCCCGCGAACTGATCGTCGACCAGTTCCGCAACTTCGACGACGTGCCGCTGGAACGCGTACTCGGGCTGGGGGCCGAGGATTACGTGGGCGGCGACTCGAGCAAGTTCAACATGGCCGTGATGGGCTTCCGGTTGGGCCAGCGGGCGAACGGTGTATCGGCGCTTCACGGCGAGGTCTCCCGCGAGATGTTCCAGGGGTTGTGGGAGGACTTCGACACCAGCGAGGTGCCGATCACTTCGATCACCAACGGCGTGCACCACCTCACCTGGGTCCATCGGGATCTGCTGGATCTGCTGGAGGCGCCAACCGGCAGCTCCTCGGAGACCGTCATCGATGGATACGACTGGGCAGCGCTGGAGAAAGTTGACAGCACCACGATCTGGGAGCTGAAGCGGAAGATGCGCTCCGACCTCGTGGCGATGGCTCGGACGCGGCTCGCCGAAAGCAGCGCAAACCGAGGGCTCGCTACTGAGTGGGCCAACACCGTGCTGGACGCGGACATCGTGACCTTCGGCTTCGCGCGGCGGGTGCCCTCGTACAAGAGGTTGACCTTGATGTTGCGCAACCCGGCTCGCCTCAAGGCACTGCTCACCAACGAGCAGCGCCCGATCCAGATCGTTATCGCGGGCAAGTCCCACCCGGCCGACGAGGGCGGCAAGGCGTTGATCCAGCAGATGGTGCAATTCGCTGACGATCCCGAGGTGCGGCATCGCATCGTCTTCCTCCCGGATTACGACATGTCCATGGCCAAGCCGCTGTATCCCGGCTGCGACGTATGGATGAACAATCCGCTGCGTCCGTACGAGGCGTGCGGCACGTCAGGCATGAAGGCGGCCCTCAACGGTGCGGCGAACCTGTCCATTCGAGACGGCTGGTGGGATGAGTGGTTCCAGCCGGCTTTTGGCTGGGAGATCCCGTCCGCGGAGGCGACCGAGGATCCGGACCGGCGCGACGACCTCGAGGCAAAGGCGCTGTACGACATCATCGAGAACCAGATCGTCCCCCGCTTCTACGACGTCGACGCCGACGGCTTGCCGCAACGATGGATCCAGATGATCCGAGAAACGATCGCCGGTCTCGGGCCCAAGCTGCTTGCCTCTCGGATGGTCCGGGACTACATGACGAACCTCTATTTGCCGGCGGCCACTTCGGTGCACTCCGTTGATCGGGCCATGGGAGGCGCCGGGGCACTCGCTGCGTGGAAGCGCCGGGTGCGGTCGGCCTGGCCCAAGGTGGCCGTCGACCACGTCGAGTCTCTCGACGCCGATGCGATCGAGGTCGGTGCGAAGATCCACGTCAGTGCACTGGTCCGGTTGGGCGACCTGACTCCGGACGACGTCGAGGTCCAGCTCGTCACGGGACGGGTCAGCGGCGACGACCAGCTCTACGAGCCGCGGGTGAACCCGTTTCCCGAGGGAGTCGAGGTCGAGGACGGTCTTCGGCGCTACGAAAGCTCCGTCCTGGCCCGGCGCGCCGGAGCCATCGGCTACACCGTACGGGTGGTGCCCTACCATCCGCTGCTGGCCGGCTCCGCGGAGATGGGCCTCGCCGCCCTGCCGGCCGCCTTTCCTAACCCGCCGTCGACCGGCCATCAGCCATAGCAATCGTCCATGGCGTCGCTGCCGACCTCATCGAAGACGTCGCAGACGGCCGATCTCGATCACCCTCTTCGGAGGAACGAGGGCCGGAGCGATCGGGCGGGCCCTTCTCATTTCGCGGCACTTAGCCTGGTGACGATGACGTCGAGTGCCTCGCGAGCGGCGGGCTGGAACAGCGGGAGGGACAAGAATCCGTGGATCGCCTCCGGATAGGTGACGAGCTCGGTGGGCACGGCGGCTTTGCCCAGTGTGTCGGCGTAACGAGTGGCATCATCGCGGAGCGGGTCCAGTCCAGCCGCGATGATCAGCGCCGGCGCTAGGTCGCGGTGGTCGCTCGCGAACTGCGGGCTGACCCGCGGGTCGTCGTAGCCGATGCTGGACGGCAGGCCCTGCGGCAGGTAGCACCGGCCGTACCAGGCGAGCTGAGTCCGGCCCAGCATCGGCGCTTCAGTCAGATCGACGGCGGAGGCGGCGGACAGGGTCAGGTCTGTCGCCGGGTAGATCAAGATCTGCCGGGTCAGCTTGGGCCAGGAGGGGTCGTCGCGGCACCGATCCCGCCACTGGAGCGCCACCAGGGCGGCCAGGTTCCCGCCGGCGCTCTCGCCCATCACGGTGACGCGGTTCGGGTCGGCGTCCAGCTCGGCACCCTCAGTCACTAACCACTGCGTCGCGGCCCAGCTGTCGAGGAAGGGCACGGGCGCTGGATACTCCGGTGCGAGCCGGTACTCAACAGAGGCCACCAGAGCGCCGGTCCGGGCGGCGACACTGCCACACAGCCAATCGGCTGCGGTAAGGTTGCCGATGACGAAGCCGCCACCGTGAAAGTTGACCACCAGCGGTGTGGGCTCTTCCCTACGAACGTCGGTATTCCGGTACAGACGAACTCGCAGCACCACGTCGGCCGTTGGAATCCGAATGTCGCTGATCGTCACGTCGGGAGCAAGCCTGCCCAATACCAGGCGGGCGAGTGGCTGCGGGAGCTCACGACGTATCCTGGCCAGATAGCGCGGAGATGGCGGGTCCGGGCGAGGCAACCGCCGGACCATCTCGACCAGCACTCGGGTTCGGCGGTTCATTGCCGACCAGCCACCGGCGTTAGTCGACCTGGAGAACCACGACCGTACGGCCGGGGATCTGCAGCGTCGAGCCTGCGGACATCTTCTCTTCCGGCAACTCGCCGTCCAGACCGGTATGTGCCACGACGGTATAGGTGTGCGCCCAGGGACCGTCGGGAAGTTGGACCTGGATGGCGTCATTTCCCCCGTGGAACCAGATCAGGAAGGCCTCGTCGGTGATCCGATGAGGGTCGTCGTTGGCCACATACATTCCGAGCGTCCGACGGGTGCCGTCCTGCCATTCCTCCGCCGTCATCTCCGCCTTGGGACCGCCGAACCAGGCGAGATTGCGGCGTCCAGACGGCCGTCGATTCGCGTCGGCTAAAGCCTCGCCGCGGCGGTAGATTTCCCTTCGCAACACTGGGTGATCCGCGCGCAGTTGGAGAAGCTTGTGGGTCACGTCTGTCAAGTCGTGCCAATCATGCTGAGTGTCCCAATGCACCCACGAGATCGGGGAGTCCTGGCAGTAGGCGTTGTTGTTGCCTTGCTGGGAACGGCCGAGCTCATCTCCAGCCGTGATCATCGGAATGCCGGTAGCCAGTATCAGAGTGGCCATCAGGTTCTTCGTCTGACGAAGCCGGAGGGCGGTGATGTGTGAATCGTCGGTCTCGCCTTCGACGCCGCAGTTCCATGAGCGGTTGTCGTCCGACCCGTCCCGATTGGACTCGCCGTTCGCTCCGTTGTGCTTGACGTCAAAGGTCACCAGGTCACGCAACGTGAAACCGTCGTGGGCAGTGATGAAGTTGACGCTCGCCGTCGTGGCCCGGCCATCGCGATCGAAGATGTCGGGGGAACCGGTCAGCCGCTGCGCGAACTCTCCCACACCGTGACTGTTACCACGCCAGAAGTCCCGGACGTAATTACGAAACCGGTCGTTCCATTCGCTCCAGCCGTGCCCGAACCCGCCGAGCTGATAGCCGTACGGTCCGAGATCCCAAGGCTCGGCGATCATCTTGACCTGGCTCAGCACCGGGTCTTCACGGATCGCAATCTTGAACGGGTGGTTGTGGTCGACGTGATGGCGCTCGTTGCGGAGCAAGGTGCTCACGAGATCGAAGCGGAAGCCGTCGACGCCCATCTCGGTCACCCAGTAACGCAGCGAGTCCAGCACCATCGCGAGCACGCCCGGCTCGGATGTGTCCAAGGAGTTTCCGCAGCCAGTGACGTCGTAGTCGTTGTGCTGATCGTCGGTCAACCGGTAGTAGCCGAGGTGGTCGAGCCCGCGAAAGGACAGCGTGGGGCCCTCGTGGCCTCCTTCACCGGTGTGGTTGTAAACCACGTCGAGGATGACTTCGATTCCGCCGTCGTGCAGAGCCGATACCATCTCCTTGAATTCAGGTACCTGCTGGCCGAGGGTGCCCACCGACCCGTACGCAGCGTGGGGCGCGAAGTAGCCGAGGGTGTTGTAACCCCAATAGTTCGAGAGCCCACGGCCGATCAAGAAGGGCTCCGACACGTGGTGGTGA
Organism: Propionibacteriaceae bacterium; assembly: GCA_035265505.1. GTDB lineage: Bacteria > Actinomycetota > Actinomycetes > Propionibacteriales > Propionibacteriaceae > Microlunatus. The sequence continues at coordinate 17,798 of DATFOP010000054.1, forward strand.
ACGGGCAGCAGCTCGACCGCAGTGACACCCAGGTCCTTCAGGTGCGCTACCACGGCCGGATAAGCGAGGCCGGCGTACGTGCCGCGCAGATGCTCCGGGACGGCTGGATGTAGCCGGGTGTAGCCCTTGACGTGCATCTCGTAGATGACGCTGTCGGCTAACGGCGTGGGTCGGTCGATCGGTCTGGGCGGGGGGCTTTCCGGCACAACCACGCTGAGCGGAACCGCCGCGAATGAGTCGGTCCGGTCGGGTATGTAGTTCGACCCCGGCGCGTGGTCCAGAATCGGACCTGAGTAATCGACGCCGCCGGTGATCGCCCGGGCGTACGGGTCGAGCAGGAGCTTGGCCGGATTGAACCGAGCGCCCAGCGCCGGATCCCAGGGCCCGTGCACCCGGTAGCCGTAGCGTTGCTCGGCACCAATGCCCGGAACGAACACGGTCCACACCCCGTCTGGGGCGCGGGTCATGTCGTAGTTGTGCTGGTTTCGATCCTCGGCGACCAGCGCCAGTTCCACGCGGGTCGCCCGAGGCGTCCACAGCGCGAAGAGCGTGCCACCGTTACGGATATGGGCACCGAGAATCGACGAATCATCCGGCACCGGCAAGGCCGTGGCGGTGGGATTCATGATGGGGCTCTCATCTTGTTGTGGTCTTCAGAGCAGCAGTCGAGCCGGATGCATTCGGGCACGATTCGGCCATTCTGCCTGGCCCAGCACCCTAGACGGGACATCGAGAGCTGTTGAAAGTTCATCGTCCTTGTCGCTTCAGCCTGGCTGCCTGTCACACTGCCGTCATGGCGATGCATGACGGGGTTACCGAGCACCGCTGGCTTGACGGGGTTCGGCGGACCGGCATTGGCGCGCAACACGTCTCGGTCAATACCCAGGAGTCCTTGGATCAGAACCTAGGGCCTGGCAGCGCTGCTTGTTACTCGTGAGTAATATAGGCCACTCTTGAGACGAGTCGGAGGAAGATGAAGATCCTGGTGCTGGCGAAGCACGTTCCTGATGCCACGGGGGACCGCCGGTTCGCCGACGACGGCACGCTCGACCGAGCGAGCACCGATGGTCTGCTGTCCGAGCTCGACGAGTACGCGGTAGAGCAGGCACTGCGGATCGCGGACGAGCGCGACGACGTTGAGGTAGTAGCGCTCACCGTCGGCCCGGACGACGCCGCGGATGCGATCAAGCGAGCGCTTCAGATGGGTGCTTCCGGCGGCATCCAGATCAACGACGAGGCGATGCACGGTTCGGATGCCCTGGCGACCAGCGCCGTTCTGGCCGCGGCAATTGCCAAAGCTGCACCCGATCTGGTGATCTGCGGCATGGCCTCGACCGACGGCGGCATGGGTGTGGTCCCGGTCATGATCGCGGAGCGTCTCGGCTGGCCGGCGGCGACGTTGGGGGCGAGCCTCAGCGTGGCGGGAGACACCGTCACCGTTAGGCGAGATGCGGACTCGGCGAGCCTCACCGTGGAGGCCAAGCTGCCCGCGATAGTCAGTGTGACGGACCAGTCCGGGGAGGCGAGGTACCCCTCGATGAAAGGCATCCTGGCCGCCAAGAAGAAGCCAGTCGAGAGCTGGACGCTGGCCGATCTCGGTGTGGATTCCAGCACCGTGGGCCTGGACGCGGCTCTGACGAAGGTGCTGCAAACGACTCCACGGCCACCGAAGCAGCCGGGTCAGGTGATCACTGACGAGGGCGGATCGGGAGCAACAGCGATCGCCGACTTCCTGTCCGCCGGCAAGTATCTGTGAAGGGGACATCATGTCCGTCGTTCTGGTAGTCACCGAGCTCGCCGATAGCAAGGCCAGCAAGCCGGCGCTCGAGCTGCTGACCCTGGCTCGCCGCCTCGGCGACCCGGTCGCCGTGGTGCTCGGCGGCGGCGCCGAGGGCGCGGCGCAGCAGCTGGGCCAATACGGCGCCACCAGGGTGCTGTCTGTCGTCGACCCGGCGCTGTCTGACTACCTGGTGGCACCGAAGGCCGAAGCGGTGGCGCAGGTCGCCGCGGCGGAGTCACCAGCTGCGATCCTGATCAGCGCCACGCCGGAGGGCAAGGAGATCGCCGGGCGTGTCGCCGTCAAGCTGAATTCAGGGCTGATCACCGACGCGATC
>DATFOP010000055.1:0-3957 GCA_035265505.1 Propionibacteriaceae bacterium
ACAGGTTTGCGCGAGCCGCTGCCGTTCAGTCCGAAGACGTCCGCCGAATACGCGCGACTTCGCGCGGACGGGAAGACGATCGACTTGTACGAGAAGAAGCTGCAGGCGATCTGGTTGACCGAGCGCGATCGGGCGTGGGAGAGCTTCTTCGGGATCAAGGCAAACCTTGAGGATCTGCTGCGCCAACCGCCTTCAGCCGATGAGGAGCGTCAGGGGTTGGCCGAACCGAGCCGCTTCGGCACTGTGGCCCGTCGCGTGTTCGAGCCGCTCCTATCCCTGGAGACCAGTCGATGAGCACAGATCTGCAGCCGTTCGACGTCTGCGGTGAGCTGCCCACCGGAACCACCGTCCTGGAAGCCAGCGCCGGCACGGGCAAGACGTACACGATTGCGGCCCTTGCGGCGCGCTACATCGCCGAGGGCGTCGCTGAGCTCAGCGAGCTCATGCTTGTGACCTTCGGTCGGATGGCCACCAACGAGCTTCGACTACGTGTCCGGGAGCGGCTGGTCCGCCTCGAGGCCAGGCTCGCCGCTGCGCAATCCGCGGAGCTGCGCGACGGTATGCAGCAGCCGCTTGTTCCACCTGACGCGGTCGAGCAACTGCTGATCTGCGGTGACCGCATAGAGCTGTCGAAGCGACACCAGCGCGTTGCGGCGGCACTCGCGGAGTTCGATGCGGCAACCATCGCCACCACGCACGAGTTCTGCCTTTCCATGCTCGATGGGCTCGGGGTGCTGGCCGATCGTGAACCGGCCGCTCGCTTCGTCGAGCAGCTGAGTGACCTTACCCGAGAGGCAGCCGGCGATCTTTATCTCCGCCGTTATGCCACCTCCGGGCGTCCGCCGTTGGACTTCGACGCGGCTGTCCAACTCGCCCAGGCAGTGGTGGAGAACCCGCACGCCAGGCTGGTGCCGGCCGGTCTGAACCCCACGGACTATCCGGAGGCGGCGGAGACGCAGGCCTTCGCCGCCGAAGTCCGAGCGGAAGTGGAACGCCGGAAGCGCGCGGGCCGGCTCTTCACCTACGACGACATGTTGATCAGGCTTCGCAACGCCCTTGCCGACCCTGTTCACGGGGCCGCCGCCGCAGACCGGCTGCGCAACCGGTTCCGGATCGTGCTGGTCGACGAATTCCAAGACACTGACCCGATTCAGTGGGAGATCCTGCGGCGCGGTTTCCATGGATACGTAACGCTGATCTTGATTGGTGACCCTAAGCAGGCGATCTACGCATTTCGCGGCGCCGATGTATTCAGTTACCTCGAAGCGGTCCAGCAAGCCGATTGGGTTCGCACGCTGGCCACCAACTGGCGAAGCGATGCAGCGCTGGTGCAGTCGGTCGAGAAGTTGATCGGCGGCGCGGCGCTCGGCGATTCCCGCATCGTCGTCCGGTCGGTCAGGGCCAATCAGCCAGGCCACCGGCTGCTGACTCGATCCGGAGACCCCTGCGCGTCATTCCGGCTGCGGCTGGTCGAACATGCCGTCGACGCTGAAACTGTGCTTCCCGTTGCCCAACTGCGGCCGAAGATCACCGCTGACCTGGTGGCAGACATCACCGCCATGCTCGCTTCGGGTGCAACTCTGGCGCACGAAGGGTCGCGGCGACCCGTTGACCCAGCCGACATTGCCGTCCTGGTCCGCACGAACGAGCGCGGCGAATCCATTCGTGATGCGCTTGTCGCGGCCGACGTTCCGGCCATCATGTTCGGAGCATCCTCGGTGTATGCGTCAACTGCTGCAGAGGATTGGTTGACGCTGTTCATGGCATTGGAGCAACCTCGGCAGCAGTTCGTCCGGCGCGCTGCGCTCACCTGCTTCATCGGCTGGACATTCAGCGAACTCGCGACGGCCAGCGAACCTGCGCTGGTCGCCTTGACCCAGCAAGTCCGGTCCTGGAGCCGCGTGCTCGCCGCCCGGGGCGTGGCTGCCCTGGTGGAGGCGGTCACTTGCCAGACCGGGCTGCCGGAGCGCTTGTTGCGCAGCACAGGCGGTGAGCGATTGCTGACCGATCTGCGTCACATTGGCCAGAGCCTGCACGCCGCGATGGTGTCGGGGCAGCTCGGCATCTCTACCCAGGTCGAATGGTTGCGAGACCGGATGGCCGAGGCTCGCAGCAGCGGGCTGAGTGATCGGACGCGGCGGCTGGAGACCGATGCTCGCGCCATCACAGTCCTGACGGTGCACGCCAGCAAGGGTCTCGAGTTTCCACTCGTCTACCTTCCCGACGCTTGGGACCAGCACGTCGACGCCCGAGACGACGGCCGCACGCTCCGGTTGCACGAGACCGATCTCGATCACCGGTCGGTCTGTGAGCTGGACGTGGGCGGCCTGCACGCACCGGGCCGGAGCGAACGGTTCGCCCAGCATCTAGCTGAGGAGTCAGGCGAGCAGCTCCGGCTGCTGTATGTCGCGCTCACGAGGGCCGAGTGCCAGGTGGTGACCTGGTGGGCGCCGTCGCGCAACACACCGACCTCGCCCCTGCAGCGGTTCTTGTACCGGCCAGGTGAGGCTGGCGCAGAGCCGGCCGCCAGCTATGCCTTGAGGGGCGACCCGCAAACGCTGCCTCGGCTGCGGACCGGCTTCTTGGTGGAAAAGCTCACCCCACGTGCACCAACCGCGTGGCGGCCTTCGGCCGAGGGAACCTCGCTCGGCACGCCACGGACCTTCGACCGGATACTAGATCTGGATTGGCGCCGGACGTCGTACTCGTCGCTGACCGCTGCCGTTCACGGGTTGGATCTCGTGTCGGCTGGCGTCAGCAGCGAGGCGGAGTTCGCAAAGGAGAACGATGAGTCGACGTCGATGCCCGAAGAGGTCACTCGGATCGAGCAGGTGATCGACCGAGGTCCCGGCGGGGCGGCGACAGCAGTCACCGACGATGCGCGCAGTGAGCTGGTGTCCCCCATGCAGGACCTTCCCGTCGGTGTGGAGTTCGGCTCCTTGGTCCATTCCGTGCTGGAGGCGGTCGACCCACGCGCCGACCCCCTCGCTGCCGAACTCCGAAAAGCCGTCGCCATTGCCATCGCCAGGACTCCGGGTGCCGATATGTCCGCCGACGTCCTTGCCGACGCCCTTCTGCTGGCGATGCAAACCCCCCTTGGCCCCCTGGCGTACGGCCGGCGCCTGTCCGACATCTCGACTGCCGACCGGCTCCCGGAACTAGCCTTCGAGCTGCCGCTCGCTGGAGGCGATCACCCAACCGCCGAGCTAACGCTGGGCGTCCTTGGTCCGTTGCTCCGCCGCCATCTCAAGGCTGAGGACCTCCTACTGAAGTATTCCGAAGCGCTCGAGCATCCGCTCCTCGCGGGTGAGACGCTGCGCGGATATCTCAACGGCAGCATCGATGCGGTGCTACGCGTGCCCGACGCGAACGGCGTGCCGCGTTACCTGCTGGTGGATTACAAAACGAACTGGCTGGGCAGTCAGGAAGGCGGTCGGCTGCTAGTGACCGATTACGCGCCACATCGCATGGCCCGGGCAATGATGGAAGCGCACTATCCGCTGCAGGCGCTGCTTTACTCGGTTGCCCTGCATCGGCTGCTGCGCTGGAGACAGCCCGGCTACCAGCCCGACGTTCATCTCGGCGGTGTGCTCTACCTCTTCGTTCGAGGCATGGCCGGACCGCAGGCGCCCCAGAACGAGGGCGTGCCCTACGGGGTTTTCAGCTGGCGACCACCGGCTGCGCTCGTCACCCAGCTGTCTGATTTGCTGCACGGGCGCGCGACATGAGCGCTGTCATGCCCGCCGAGTCCGCCATTGAATCGACCGACGCCAGATTCGCCCAGCACGCCCACGGACAGCTCCGGGTCTTCAATCACGCGGGAGTGCTCAACTCGGCCGATGTGCAGACCGCATCGGCCATCTGCCGCATCGGTCGCGAATCCGACGACCGGGTTGCGCTCGCCCTGGCGTTGACCGTGCGTGCGCTGCGGATGGGCTCGGTCTGTATCGACCTGGA
>DATFOP010000056.1:0-31024 GCA_035265505.1 Propionibacteriaceae bacterium
CGTTGCCATTCAGCTCGCGCATCCAGCGATCGCTCGTACGCAGATGGTGGATTACCGGAAGCGCTCGATGGATTCACTGTTGGCCTTGATGGCCGTTATCGCCAATCGACCTCCGACGCCACCCCTTCCGGATCCTCTGCCTGCCGCGCCGACAACGCCCATGTCCTACATGAACGAATTCCGAGAGCTTGTTGAAGCGCCTGACCTGACCTATCAGCAGCAGTCCCACTTGCTCTTAGACCTCAAGCGTTACCTTGACCGCGACGAAGAGCGAGACATCGCCCTTCAGCTGGTCCGTGGACTTCGGCAGAGGCGGGATATCTCCTATGCGATCGCTCACGAGATCGATCAGCTGCTCGAAATCGCGGATGAGGACAATCAAGGCCGCCCCACAGGAAAGAGAGGGGATCCATCTCTCGGTAAAGAGTCTCCCGGCTCCGAATCCACCGATGGAGGGCTAAACCCGCTTCAGGCGGTCTGGCTCTACGGCGCGGAGCAGCCAGAGACAGCCAGTCAGCCGCCGGCCCCTTCGACGACGGCGCCCAGTGGAGACGATCCAGAACCGCCGCCTGAGCGGAAGTCAGCGCCAAAGCCAATGCCCGACGAGTCCTCCGGTGTTCGGCAGTCCTCCGAGGCGCCGCACCGGGCGGCAGCTCCTGATCTGGCAGTGGGCGGTGCGGCAGCGGGTGGCCAGCCAGGGCTCGAGGAGGCACCACGATCGCATGCACCGCCGGAGAACGGTCGGCCACCAACCACTCAAGCATCGGCGGCGACCTCCGGCTCGCCCCGGTCCAAGATCGGCGGCTGGCGTCGCACAGCGCTGATATTCGCCGCGGCTGCCGTGCTTGTCGGAATCGTCGCGGTAGTTGCGGCGAATCTTCCGCTGACGCCCAGTACACCGACCGGCACCCAGGCGTCCAGCACGCCCAGCCCGTCGCAGACCACGCCCCAGACACCGGCTTCGACCCTGCCGCGCTCCGCGCCATTGCCCGAGACTCAACTGTTGGTGCCGCTTCTCGTAGACGGTGCATATGACATCTATCTCGGCGACGTCACGAAGAAGTCGCCCGTGCGACCGTTGATCGAGCGCCGGGGCAACGACACGAGCGCCTCCCTGTCGCCGGATCGCGCGACCATGATCTACAGCCACGAGGGCGTGCTGCAGGTCGCCGCGGCCGACGGCAGTGGCTCGCGACCCCTGTTTGCCACCGTGCCTAAGCAGTGCGCCAAGAACACCCGGCCGGGTTGGAATAGTGCCAAGCCCACCGAGATCGTTACCGCATGTGTAGACGCCAGCGGCAAGTTCGGCGTGTACCTGATCACCGTCGAGGGCAAGGTCATTCGCAAGCTGAGTGAGGGGGACGATCGGGTGGGTGATCCAGGATTCTCACCCGACGGCAAGTTCGTCGTCTTCTGGGCCAATACGGCCGATTCTGGCTTCGACGGTGGGGAGATCGTCGTGGCATCGGTCGACGGTAAGGGCAAGCCCAGGCGCGTCACAGGCATGACCGATACCGTCCACGACGCCGATCCGGCCTGGTCGCCCGACGGGGACCACATTGCGTTCCGGCGCCGCGATCGAAAGAACTCCGACGTCTATGTCATCGACGTGGACGGCAAGAGTGAAGCCAAGCCACTGGCCGATGATCCCGATGCCGACGAACAGGACCCGTCCTGGTCACCGTCAGCGGACCAGATTGCTTACAAGAGCATCGCCGAAACCAAGGCATGGCCGAACCCGGCGCTCGATCGGGTGTGGGTGATGGACAGCAACGGTGGCAACCAGCGAGTGCTGTGGAGCAGCGGAGTAGGGCGACACGCCCAGACCGCGCCGAGTTGGAGCAGCCGCTGATGTAGTGTCCGCCGACAGATCAGCATCGTCACCTCGGTGCAGAGCTCAAGCAGGCGTCAGTCGACACCGAAGGCGTAATCGGGGTACCGCTCGTCACCTTGCCAGCGTTGTCCTGGCGCGCCAAAGTAAGCACCAGGCTTGTCTGCACTTAGTGCAGGGCTCCGTGACGCCACTCCACAAGCAGGTCGGCCCTCAGGCCGTTTTGGGTGAGACGTGAGCGGATAAGAGCTGTGAAGACCTCGGGGATTATTGGGCGATCCCCGATGCCTTTGGCATCCAGCGCTCAATGAAAGGGCTGACAGTGTCCAGAGTAAAGCCGAGGTTCACCAAGGCGTACTCGTTCGGCCTGGTGACGGGCCTGTTCTTCGTGTTGTCTTGGGCTGCACAGTTCATCTTCCAGATGATGAGTGAACGTAACGAGGCCGAACAACACGGGCAGGTGTTCACCTGGTCTGACTTTCTCCCGCAATTCTTTTCGTCCACGTTCGAGAACTGGCAGTCGGAGTTCTTGCAGCTGGTCTGGCAGGCTGCCGGCCTGGCGTTCTTCTACTTCTGGGGTTCATCCCAGTCGAGGGAGGGCGATGATCGGCTGGAAGCCAAGGTCGACCGCCTGCTGTCTGAGCAGGGCATAGATCCAGCTGAGTTTGATTATCGTGAGGAAGAAGAAGTTCAGGGGTAGCGCATACCTTCTCGTGAGCCGAAATCACGTGTCATCGATGAGCTGATGTCACCGATGTTGGCGTGCACACATTTCGCGCGAGAGCACGCTGATTTTCGACGACCTCTTGTATCCTCTCGGACCAAATCTGGTGCTGACTCACTGAATCAATCGGCGTGCGCGGTCCCAGCCGAGGGTTGGGGCATCGTGGACACGCCTGTCCACGGGATTCGGTACGTCTCTACTAGTTCCCTGCGGCCCTTGAGCTGCTTGGGACCGATTGCTTCAGCCTTGCCGTCGCCGGCCTGCAGTACGGTTGCGGCGGCGGCGAGTATTTCGCCGCCTGCTGCCTGGCTCTGCAGCCGCTGCGCGATGTTGACCGCGTCGCCGAGCACCGTGTAGTCCAGCCGCCCCCGGCCCCCGAGAGTTCCCGCGATCACCGTGCCGGTGTTGATTCCGATCCCTATTTGGGAAGTCGGCATGTTGGCATGCTTCGCAGCCTGGTTGAGAGTGAGCTGGCGGCGTTGCATGGCGACCGCGCATACCATCGCCCGCCGGGCGTGGTCGTCGGACGGCCGCGGTGCGCCGAATACGGCCATCACCGCGTCTCCAGCGAACTTGTCCACGACCCCGCCATGGGAGCTGACTACGTCCGCCATGGCGTTCAGGTGCCGCCCGATCACCTCGGCCACCTGCCGCGGCGCCAGTCGTTCTGCCAGGGAGGTGAACCCCCGGATGTCTGAGAACACGATCGTTGCCTCCAGCTCCTCACGCAGTGACAGCGCCGACGGCGAGTCGGCTACCAACTCGGTGACCTCGGGAGGCAGGAAGGACGCCAGCGCCCGTGCAAACAGCGCCCGCTCCTTCATCCTCTCAAACTGAAGCCCCAACCCGGTCTGGGCGGCCAGGTCGGTGATGAGCTTGTCGCTGGCAGGGGTGAGCGGTTCGGCCGGGGAGACCGTCACCGTCAGCGCTCCTAGGAGCTCCTCCTCGTGCCCGACCGGGAACGGCAGGCTGCCAGGCTGCGCCAGCTTCATCGCCTGGTCCACGCCTCGGCCATGGAGCGGGACCGGCTCCGGCAGTTGTGCACCTTGGGGCCAGGAGGCCTGTGGCTGGAGGACATCACCGAATCGCAGCCATACGGTGGCCTGCACCGCCCCAGTCGCCTCCACCACCAGGCGGGCCATTCGCGGCAATGAGTCGTCGCCTGAAGCGCTGGCCATGGCTCGCGAGAACGTCGACAGGACCTCATAGGGGGTGGCTCTATTGCCGTATACGAGCCGATTAGCCAGCCGCCTGCTGCGGTCGCGTAGCGGCTGGAATGCCACCGCCATCACCCCGGTGGCGGCCACCGTCAGAAGTGCGTTCGGCTTGCCGCCGGAGCCGACCAGCGTGCCGATCCCCACGACTATGGCGAGGTAGATCACCGTGAACCCGGCGCTGAGCAGCCCATAGACCACAGTCCGGGCGATTAGCACGTCAATGTCGAATAGGCGGTAGCGCAAAATGGCCACGCCGACGGCGACAGGGATGCCGAGTGCCCCAGCCGCAGTGAGAACGGCCCCTGCCGTGTGGAGCGAGCCGGATGGAGAGGCGAACCCGACCTCCCCAGGAAGCAGCAAGATCAGGCCGGCGACCGCCAGGGCGCCTGCATAGGTGAGCCACTTGAGTTGCTGGCGCTCTATGCCCCGGGAGCGTTTCAGCCGCACCAGCAGGCCAGCGACCGTGGACACGGCAGCCGCGGCCAATATCAGCAGCGCCGCGTTCATGATCGCCGTGCCGAGCGGGGCCCGGGGGCTTTGTGGACTGCTGCCCAGCAGCTCAAGGCCTCTGGCCGGCCAGAGCAGCAGCATGCCAATGGTGGCTAGCACGCCACCCACTGCCAGCAGCCACCCCACTATCCACCAGCTACGGGAGAGTGGCCGACCGGTCGGAAACAGCAGGCTGCCCAGCACCAGCAAGGCAAGGTTGGGATACCACAATGAGGCCGACAGCCAGGCAGCCGCACCACCTGCCGGCGACCCGGGCGCGCCGGCAAGCCCATGAACGGCAGCGCGAGCGGCGATGCCCTCCGCTATGCCGAGGAGCCCCGCGGCGCAGAACAACCAGCCAATCGGCGACGCAGGCCGGCGCGATGCCACAACGGCTCCAACCACCGCAAAGACAACTTGCCCGAGCACCCAGAAAGCGTCGTCGGGCGTGAAGTCCGCCGGCCCGTTCACCGTTGGACCTGACAGTCCGAGCATCACGTATAGCCCATAGCCCAGGAGAGCTAGCGGTATTACCGCCCAGGTCAGACTCCTAACGGCGCCTTCCGGCATCGGCGCACCTCCTCCGACTCTGCATTGTTCCGCCGACTGCGACACGGACACAGTCAGTCATCATTCTGGCGCAGCTGGATCGGCAAACCTCGGTCCTTCATCCGCACGCTGAGCTGACGACTCTCGATTCGTCATGCCGGCTCTTGCAGGCGGCGTCTGCTCCCCAACGTCGCGTGGATAGAGTCGGCGCACAACTCGAGAGAACTCGCAGGAGCGCGGTGCCGAAGGTCCAGACGAGGCAGGTACACCCGTTTTCCGGTATTCGCTCACCTGAGATTCGGCTCCTTATCGTGGTCTCGCTGCTGATCTCGGCCGCAGTGTTCGTCTCGACCCGAGTCCAGACCCCGCCGCTGGTTCATTCCATCGCCTTGTTCGGTCACCTGGCGTCACTTGTCGTCGGCTTCGGTTCTGTGGTGGGGGTCGACTACTTCGGGCTGCTTTGGTTTCTGCGCCGGATCCCGCTCGAGACAATGTTGCTGCAAGCCGATCGGATGTCGCCGTTGATCTGGCTCGGGCTTGGCGGGCTCGTCGTGACCGGCGCCTTCATGGAACCGCAGCTAGGAGCACCGGTGACTCTGATCAAGATGGGCTGTGTGGTCGGAGTGGGCATCGTCGGTGTGCTGGCTTTGTCAACCAAGCGAACGATGATGCGGCAGATGCCGAGGGTCACTGCCTCGGTGCTGATCCGCGGCTTGTTCCTAGCCGCGACGTCTCAGGCGTTGTGGTGGTCGACAGTGCTGATCGGCTTCTTGAACACGACCTCCAGGTCCTGATCACCGGGTCTGCTGGAATGAGCAGATCCTCTCGGTGCGCGTCGCAATCGCTGGGCCGCGACCACGCTCATTACCAGCAGCCCCACGCCGAGGAGGGTGGTGACCGAGGCCACGGCGTGCTGCCACCATCTCCACTGCAACTCGAGGTCCGCGCCGTTCGGCAGTCGCCGCAAAGGTGCGGGAACTATCGGGAGCTGCGCGATGACCCAGCCGACGAACAGCCAGCCCCACACCACAAGCGCTGTTGGCAGCTGAGCTGTTGGCAGCTCGACCCGCTTGCGACTGGAGTTACTGCCAATCAGGCATACCGCTAACGGCACGACCCAGACGAAGTGGTGCAACCACGAGACCGGCGAGGCAAGCAGTCCGGCGATTCCGCACAGCGTCACCGCGAAGCCGATGTTCCCGAGGCGGTGCCAGAGCATCGCAGCCCAGACACCCACTAACCCGACCACGGCTGACAAGCCCAGCCCGATCATCGCGGGCGCGGGACCCGGGTCAAGGATCCGTACGACATTGGCCATGACCGACTGATTCGTGAAGTAAATGAGGCTTTGACCCAGCCCGGTGTCGCCGCCCGCGAGGCGCGTCCAGAAGTCGATCGACGGCCCTGGGACCACCACCAAGCCGGCGACCGTTGCGGCGGCTCCACTGACAACCGCGGCGACGGCGGCGCGCCAGCGACGAACGGCAATCAAATAGATCACAAAGATCGCCGGCGTGAGCTTGACCGCAGCCGCCAATCCGGTCAACACGCCGGGAGGCAGGATGCGTCGCCGCAGCACCGCTGGTCCGGGCACCAGATCGAGAACAACGAGCGCCATGAGGAAAATGCCCGGCTGGCCGAAGGCCAGCGTCTCACTCATCGGGTCGACGAAGTACACGCATGCTGCGCCGAGAAGGCTAAGTCGCCATCCGCTTAGACCGAAGCGGTGCAACACCGCGAGAACGGCCAGTATGCCGGCGACCGTCCAAGCAATCTCTACCGCCGCGCTAGGCAACAGGGTCAGCGGTACGGCCAACAATGCGGCAAAGGGTGGATAAAGGAATGGCAGGGGGCCCGGCAACGCGTAGAAGTCGCCGCCTTCCAGGAGCGTCGCGCCGGCGCGTCGATAGACATCGAGATCCACCATGTGCGCGCGCCAGGGAATCAACGTGCCGCCGACGAATGTGGTCGCCGCCATCCAGAGCCCGACAATGATCGGCAGCACACAAACAGCCAAGCCGCGACCAAAAGCAGCTAGGCCGCGGGTTCCAGAACTGTCATGGCGAGCAGTGCCGGGTCGCGTCGAATCGGCCGTCGTGCCGTCGGTCACCGGCCGAGCCAAGCCTGGATCGTCTTGCCAACTCCGGACTCATGATTACCGGGGACCACGGTGAAGGTCCCGTCCAACAGCAACGGGTGCGCATTGGAGACCACGTATGGCATGCCGGCCCAGGACAGCATGGCCACATCATTCGGCATGTCACCGAAGGCGGCAACGTCCCTGGCCTCGACACCGAGTCGGGCACAGAACCGCTGCAGCATGGACGCCTTGCTCACTCCCGGCGCACTGATCTCCACGAGCCCGATGTCGTGGCTAGCTGAGTGCGTGGCTGTCAGCAGGTCCCCGAGCGTGGCCCGGATGCGCTCCAGCAGATCGTCGGGACGGATGTCGACGTGCCGAATCAACATCTTCACGAATACTTCCTCGCGCACGATCTGCTCTGCCGGTCCGCTGAAGATGGCCGGGTCGCCGCCGTGATCCAACGGCCAGCTGGCATACGCCGGCTCGTAGCCGAAGCGGGTGCCGGACTCAAATGCGAATGCGACGCCCGGCACAGCTGCTCGTACGAGACTCACCGCTTCTAGCGCCGCATCGCGGTCGATGCAGATCCGATCCAGCAGCTCACCGGCGCCCAGGTCGTACAGGGCCGCGCCATTACTGGCGATCACGATCGGGTGTGCGCCGGGAAGGTCACGGACCACGTCCAGCCACCGCACCGGCCGGCCGGTGGCGAAGACCACAGGAATTCCTGCCCGCTGAGCGGTGGCAACGGCCGCCGAATTGAGCTCGCTCACCGATCCGTCGGGGGAGAGGAACGTGCCGTCGAGGTCCGTCACTATAAGCCGCGGCAGTGGGTGGCTATCGGTCATGACCAGCCCGGACACTACAGGCGTGAGCGCGGGGAGTTCGTCACTCCCGATGATCCGGAGCTCTCCGGTGTCGGTTCGCCCCCGCTGGTTTCGGTGCCGGACGGAGATGGCGACCCGCTGGTGGGCGAGCCAGGACCGGGCGAGGGCGAACCCGACTCGCTCGGCGAGCCGGACTCCGATGGGGATCCCGACTCCGGTGAGCCGGAGCCGGACTGCGGCGAGCTCGACTGTGGCGGTGGGCTGCCTGACTGCCCGGTAGGCGGTGGCGGCGACTGCGGCGGTTGGTTGCGAAAGATCAAGATGGCGATCAGGACCGCGAGCGCAGCCAGCAAGATCATCAGCAGCCAGGAGACCAAGATCGTCCGCCATCCGGCGCGGTCGAAACGCCCAGGCCAGGGCAGCGGCCACAGCCGAGTCAGTCCCGGCTTCACCTTGTCGATCCAGTAATGCCGGTACCCAGGTCCCGCCGGGCGGCCAAGGGGAGCCAGCGTGGCCAGCTCAACCTCGTCCAGGATTCGTGCCGCCTCGTCGGCGGCGGCCGGTGATCCGTCGTAAGCCAGCGCCACCCACGGGGCGACGATCCGGTCGTCGGGAGAAGTGGGGTCACCATCGTCGGCGCGGTACTTACGAGCAAGTCGGCCGAAGTCCTGACCGTGACCGCCGCGGGCCAGCACCGAGTCGATATGCATGGCGTTGACCACGCCGGCGATTCGATCTCGGGCAGCAGGATCCGCTGCGGCCCCCTGCGACAACAAGATCACCATGGCGGGCTGGCTCGCCGCGTCCTGGCCCGCGACTCCAGGCTCGGTACCGCGATGGGCGGTGAACGCGACACCCGCCGGCGTGGCATGAAGTCGAGCATCGAGCCAGAAATCGCCAATTCGAGGGGGATCCTCCGGCAGCAGTGGGCTGACGGGGACGTAGCCGCGGCCGTGACCCCAGAGGGGATCAGGCGACTCGGGCGTCGTCATGGTTCCTCGATCTCGTCGGCGATGCTCGCGGCCGGGCGGTGGCAACCGGTCCGGCGAAGCAGGTGCGAGTCTATTCGCGCCAACCGACGGTCTCATGGCCAGCGCACAGCAGCGACAAAGATTGGCGAACGGCGAATCTGCGAGAATTGGGACCCTCATGCAGGATTGACGGGACGCCTGAACGATCGCTGTCAGGCCACGACCACAGGAGACGTCGAGTGAGCAGTCCCTCCTACGGCCCACCCGGCTCATCGGTGGGCGATCGAGCGCAGCCGGGCCAAGGCACCAACGGAGGCCAGCCCGGCCAGGGCGCACCCCGAACGGGATCACCCCCAGCCGGACAGGGCGGAAACGTGCAGGCGTCGCGGCTGCTCGGGGACGCGATCGCTCAGGTACAGCGGGTCATCGTCGGCCAGGAACACATGGTGGAGCAATTGATGGTGTCGCTGCTCGCGAAGGGCCACTGCTTGCTCGAAGGTGTGCCGGGCGTCGCCAAGACCCTGGCGGTGCGCAGCTTCGCCACGGTCGTCGGCGGTGAATTCGCTCGCATCCAATTCACTCCGGACTTGGTTCCGTCCGACATCGTTGGCACCCGCATCTACAAGGCGAGCCAGGAGTCTTTCGACGTCGAACTTGGCCCAGTCTTCGTCAACTTCATCCTGGCGGACGAGATCAACCGAGCACCGGCCAAGGTGCAAGCCGCAATGCTCGAGCTGATGGCGGAAAAGCAGGTGTCGATCGGCGGTACGACATACCCAGTGCCGCAGCCGTTCATCGTCATCGCCACACAGAACCCGATCGAATCAGAAGGGGTCTACCCGCTGCCGGAGGCTCAACGCGACCGTTTCTTGATGAAGGTCGACGTCCCCTATCCGCGAGGCAACGAGGAATTCGACATTCTGCGCCGGATGAGCGTGGATCCGCCCACCCCCCAGCCGGTGTTGAACCCACAGATGATCTTGTCGCTGCAGCGGCAGGCTTCTGAGATCTTCGTGCACAACCTGGTCGCGGAGTACATCGTGCGGCTGGTGCTCGCGACCCGTACACCCGCCGAGTTCAATCTCCCAGATCTGACCTCGGTGATCCAGATCGGCTGCAGCCCGCGCGCCACTTTGGGCCTCGTCGCTGCGGCCCGCGCCCTCGCGTTGATCCACGGCCGGGACTACGTGCTGCCGACAGACGTACAGGCAGTGGCCCGCGACGTGATGTCCCACCGGATCGTGCTGGGCTTCGATGCCGTGGCCGACAACATCGCGCCAGCGCAGGTCATCGAACGGATCGTCGCCATGGTCCCGCCCCCCACCCCGGTCTGGAACGCCGCAGCGACGAACAACTCGCCGCATCCGGCAATCAGCCAGCCACCGTACGTGTCGCAACCTGAATTCCGCTGAGATCGGTCCGTGTCGTATCCGCCTCCTGGCCAGCTTCCCAACTTCCCGCCGCCCACTGGTCAGGCCGTACCGCTTCCGCAGCCGACTGCCGCGGTCGCGGCAGGCCGCCAGCAGGGATTTCCTGCGTCTGCGCGCCAGTCCTATGGGGCGGCGTCATCGGTGGTGGGTGTCCCGACCTTCCCGACAATTCCCCTGCACAAGTTGGCGCCGGAAGCCGCTCTACGCAGGTTGGAATTGACGATTGTCCGGCGACTGGAGGGCTTCCTACACGGTGACCATCTGGGCCTGCTGCCCGGACCGGGCTCGGACGCCAACGAAGCCCGGATCTACCGACCCGGCGAGGACGATGTCCGCAGGATCGACTGGTCAGTGACGGCTCGGACCACCGTGCCGTACGTGCGTGACACGATCTCTGATCGGGAACTCGAGGTCTGGGCGTTGCTCGATGTGACACCGTCGATGAACTGGGGCACCGAGGGGGTTACCAAACGTGACCTCGGGATTGCGGCCATCGCGACCATCGGCTTCCTGAGCCAGAAAATGGGCGACCGGTTCGGCGGCTACATCATGCGCCCGAACGATCTCACCCGGTTGCCCGCGCTCTCCGGCCGCTCCGCCCTCTACGGGCTGTTACGCAAGATGCTGACCGAGCCTTTCGTACCCGACCATGCCGAGGGTCCGATGACAGTGTCGACGGCGGTCGAGCAGTTGTCCCGTACTCAACGGCGGCGGGGGCTCCGGGTGGTCGTGTCCGACTTCTTGACCCCCGGCGACCACGAGCTGGACCCGAACGTGGAGCCAGAGTGGGAGCGGTCGATGCGGCGGCTCGGTGTCCGCAATCAGGTCTTGGCGATCGAAGTCGTCGACCGGCGGGAGGTGGAGTTTCCCAACGTCGGCGACATGTTGATCCGCGATCCGGAGACGAGTTTTGAACGCTATGTCAACACCGCCGACCCCGACGCCCGGGCACGGATGGACGCGGCCAGCGCCGCGCAACGGGAACGAATCCGGATTTCGCTTCGTCGTGCAGGTGTCGGACACATTCAGTTGCGCACCGACAGAGACTGGGTGCAAGACATCGCCAGGTTCGTGCTGGCTTATCGCCGGGTGGCGAGCATGCTGCACGCGCCGCCTCAGGGAGTAGCCAAGTGATCGCGGAGCTCGCCTTCGGTTCGCCGGATCGGTTGCTCATCCTGCTCGTCATCCCGCTGCTGATCGTGGCGTACATCATCGCGATGCATCGTAAGAACCGCCGCGGCATGCGATTCACCAACACCTCGATGCTCGATGTGGTGGTGCCCAAGCAGTCGCAGTGGCGGCGCCATCTGGCCGTCGCGCTCTCGCTATTGAGCCTGATCACCCTGACGGCGGCATTCGCGCAACCCAAAACCCAAGTCGACGTGCCGCGGGAGCGCGCGACGATCGTGGTGGTGATCGACGCGTCGCTGTCGATGGAGGCAACTGACGTCCAGCCCAACCGGCTTGCGGCGGCCAAGCAGGCGGCGGTCGCGTTCGTGGAGAGCCTCCCCGAGAAGTACAACGTCGCTGTGGTGTCGATGTCGGGTAACCCGAACATCCTGGTGCCGCCGACGCTGGCCCACAACACGGTCGAGAACGCCATCAACACCATCACGCTGCAGGAATCCACCGCGATCGGCGAGAGCATCATCACCGCGATGCGGGCGCTCGAGCAGGCGCCGAAGGATCCTGCGAACCCCGACGCCATCGCGCCCGGAGCGATCGTCATGTTGAGCGACGGGACGAACACTGCCGGCAGGGCGCCTCAGCAGGCGGCAGCCGAAGCGCGGGCGGCGAAGGTGCCCATCTACACCATCGCGTACGGCACGGAGAATGGTTACGTCGACCTTGACGGCAAGCGTGAACCCGTGCCGGTAGATCATGAACTGATGAAGCAGATCGCCGAGGCTAGCGGCGGTCAGTACTTCAGTGCGGCCACCCCTGACCAGCTCAAGACGGTCTACGCCAACATCGGGTCCGAAGTCGGATACGAGAAGGCTGACCGCGAGGTGACCGCGCGCTTCGCGGGCTACGGACTCGCGTTTGCCGTTCTTGCCGCCCTCGGCGCGATCTCGCTGGGCGCGAGGTGGCCCTGATGATTCCGATGCTGCAGTTCCTGGCGCCGTCACGGTTATGGCTGTTGCTGTTGATTCCGGCGCTGGTCGGGCTATACCTGCTCCTGGTTCAGCGTAAGCGAAACCGTAATAAGCAGGTGGGGCGGACCATGTTCGACCTGGTCATACCCCGGGATCGGACTTGGCTGCGGCACCTGGCCGTCGGGCTGTCGATCCTGAGCCTGCTGACGCTCACCCTGGCCTTTGCCAAGCCCAAGGACGAGGTCTCGATCCCGAGAGAGCGGGCGACGATTGTGGTGACGATCGATGTGTCCTTGTCCATGGAGGCTACCGACGTCAAACCGACCCGGCTGGAGGCGGCTAAGGCCGCGGCTAAGGACTTCGTCACATCCCTGCCACCGAAGTTCAACGTCGCGTTGGTCTCCTTTGCCGGCACGGCCACGACGGTTGTGCCCCCGACGCTTGATCGTGGCGCCGTCACGGCCGCCATTGCGAACCTCAGGCCCGACCGCTCCACCGCTATTGGGGAAGGGATCTTCACCTCGCTGGCCGCCTTGGCACAGGTGCCACCGGATCCCGACAATCCAGACGCTGTCGTCCCCGCCCGGGTGGTGCTGCTCAGCGATGGAAAGACGCAGGTCGGACGCACCTCGGATGAGGCGGCCGAGGCGGCCAAGGAGCAGCGCGTGCCGGTCTACACGATCGCCTACGGCACCGCGGAGGGTTATATCGAGATCGGCGGCCGGCAGGAGCCGGTGCCGGTGGACAAAGCCGAACTCGCCAAGGTCGCCAAGATTTCGGGCGGCGAGGCCTACACTGCCTCGTCGGCGGGCGAGCTCAAGCAGGTGTACAAGGACATCGGCAGCTCGGTCGGCAAGGAGAAAGTCGACAGGGAAGTGACCGCACGCTACGCCGGCTTCGGTCTGGGCTTCGCGATCCTCGCGGCTCTCGGCATGGTCTCCCTCGGAGCCCGTTGGCCCTAGTCTGCTGAGCATGGGGGTGGCTGAGAACCTCGCCAGGGTGCGGGCCAGGGTAGATGACGCCTGCCGGAGCGTGGGGCGGGAGCCGAGTGAGGTCCGGCTGATGCCGGTGACCAAGACCCACGGCCCCGAGTTGATCAGAGAGGCGTACGCGGCGGGAGTGCGGATCTTCGGTGAGAATCGGGTGCAGGAGGCGGCGGAGAAGGCGGCACAACTAGCCGGATTCGTGGATCTTCAGTGGGCGATCATCGGTCATCTGCAGAGCAACAAGGTGAAGCAGGTGGTGCACGTTGCCAGCGAGTTTCACGCGCTCGACTCCGTCAAGATCGCCGAGGCCCTGGACCGCCGGCTGCAGGCGCAAGGACGGAGCCTCGATGTCTTCGTTCAGGTCAACTCCTCCGACGAACCTCAGAAGTTCGGCCTGCCACCGGACGAGGTGGAGCCGTTCGCGCTGAATCTCAGGGGGTTCACAGCGCTAAGGGTGCGGGGACTGATGACACTGGCCGTGTTCTCCGATGATCAAGAAGCGCTGGCCGCCTGCTTCGACCGCATGAGGATGCTCCAGCTGCGACTTCGTGATCGAGATCTCGCGCCCGACTCGTACGAGGAGCTCTCGATGGGAATGTCGAACGATTTCGAGCTGGCTATCGCCTACGGAGCGACCACGGTACGGGTGGGCCAGGCGATCTTCGGCCCGCGGCGCTCTGAAGCGGACTAGGTCGCTTCGAGCGTGCCATTGAACTAAGGCTCCCGCGACGCCGCGAGGGCACTGGCTGATCTTGATCCGCGGTCATGGGTTCGGCCGTCTTGGTGATCATCAGGCTCCTTCGACACTCCGACGCGCCCTCAATCCCTGCCCGGTTGTTGGTCTGGCCGGGAGAACTGGTGCAAGATGGGACCACAACCAAACGATCCGCCTGCGGTCGAGCCGGTTTGAGGATGTCGGGGAAGGCAGCCCTCAAGTTGTCTGGTCTCGCGCCTGGAGGATCGCATGAGTAGCACCCGTGGAGTTTTGTTCATCCACTCCGCGCCGGCCGCGCTGTGCCCGCATGTCGAGTGGGCGATAGGCGCGGTGCTTGGCGCGCCTGCACGGCTGGACTGGATCTCTCAGCCCATCGAGCGATCCGCGTACCGGACGGACTACTCCTGGACCGGACCGGTGGGGACAGGCGCCCGGCTGGCCTCGGCGCTCACAGGTTGGCAAAAGCTTCGATACGAAGTCACCGAAGACGCCACCTCGTCACGCCAGGGCGAGCGGTACGCGTACACGCCGACGTTAGGCGTCTTCTACGCCGTGACCGGTCAGCACGGCGACATCCTGGTGCCGGAGGATCGCCTTCGGCACGCCATGATGACCGCCAACTCCGGTGGCCGCGACCTGCATTCGGCGCTTGACATCCTGCTGGGCAAGGAGTGGGACGACGAACTCGAACCTTTCCGCTATGCCGGCGACGACGCGCCTGTGCGCTGGCTGCACCAGGTGGTCTAAACCCTCATTGTTGGTCAGGGCTCATAGGGGGATGTTGGTATGACCCCCGCGCGTCCCAGTGTCTGCGTCTCGGATCGCGCTGGCCAAAGCTGAGCGGGTGCCGGACGGGACCACGATCTCATCCACGACGCCGATCTCCACCGCCTTCTCCACACCGCCGGCGATGCGCTCGTGTTCGGCGGCCAGCTCTGCTTCGACCTGCGGTCGAAGATCGTCGGCAACCTCAGCCAGCTTGCGGCGGTGCAAGATCCGGACAGCCGCGATCGGGCCCATCACCGCCACCTCGGCGCCCGGCCAGGCGAAGACCCTGGTCGCACCCAGTGAACGGGCGTTCATGGCGATGTACGCGCCGCCGTAGGCCTTCCGCGTCACCAGCGTCACGCGGGGGACGACCGCTTCGCCGAAGGCATGCAGCAGCTTGGCTCCCCGGCGCACGACCCCGTCCCACTCCTGGCCGACACCCGGCAGGTAACCCGGCACGTCGACCAGCACGATCAGCGGGACGCCGAAGGCATCGCACATCCGAACAAAGCGGGCCGCCTTTTCCGCACTAAGGGAATCCAGGCACCCGCCCAGCCGCAGCGGGTTGTTGGCGATCACCCCGACCGTACGACCTCCCAGCCGGCCGAGCGCGATGGTGATGTTCGGCGCCCAGCGGGCATGCAACTCGATCATCGATTCATCGTCGAGCAGCCCCTTGATCAACGGGTGCACGTCGTAAGCGCGCCTGGGCGACTCCGGCAACAGGGACGCCAGGTCGGTATCGGCCACCTGTCGCTGGGTGGTGCCCTGGCTGGCCAGGAGGGTGGCCAGCGATCTGCCCTGCTCGATGGCGTGAGATTCGTCGTCCGCGACGATGTGCACGACCCCGGAGCGGCGCCCGTGCGTGTCGGGGCCGCCGAGCCGCAACATGTCGACGTCCTCGCCGGTGACCGAGCGAACGACGTCGGGTCCGGTGACGAAGATCCGGCCTTCCGGAGCCAGGATCACCACGTCGGTAAGCGCCGGCCCGTACGCCGCGCCACCAGCCGCGAAGCCCAGCACGATGGAGATCTGCGGAACCTTTCCGGAGGCCTTGGTCATGGCATGGAAGATCTGCCCGACCGCATCCAAGGACAGCACGCCCTCAGCCAGCCTGGCGCCGCCGGAGTGCCAGATCCCGAGAATCGGAACCTGATCGTTGAGCGCCCGCTCGTAGGCCTGAACGACGACCTCGCAGCCGTGCACTCCCATCGCCCCGCCCATGACGGTGGCGTCGGAGCAAAAGGCGACCACGCGGCTGCCGTTGATCGTTCCGACGGCCGCCAGCATGCCGGAGTCGTCATCCGGGGTGATCAACTCCACTGAGCCGTCATCCAACAGCGTTTGGAGCCGGAAATTGGGGTTGCGGGGATCAAGCTCCCGCGGCAACTTCTCCTTCTTCACCTGCGCGCCCGCTGGGGAACGCAGCGGTCCAGCGGCCGGGCTAGCCGGAGGCGGCGGTGCTGTAGTCGTCATTTGTCGATCTCCGTGGCGTAGGCGTTGGTGAAAGCGACCGCGACGTTGTGGCCACCGAAGCCGAACGAATTGTTGATGCCAGCTACGTCTCCGGTGGGAAGATCGCGCACCTTGGTGGCGATGTCGATGCCCAGATCGGGTTCGCAGTTGTCGAGGTTGATGGTCGGCGGCACTTTGCGATGTCGCAGCGCCAGCAGGGTCGCCAGAGACTCCAGCGCGCCGGCACCACCGAGCAGGTGCCCCGTCATCGATTTGGTGCCGTTGACGATTGCTTCGGTGTGTTCCCCGAGGGCTTGGCGGATGGAGCTCGCTTCGGTGATATCGCCTTGCGGCGTTGACGTGGCGTGGGCGTTGACGTGGACGATGTCTGCTGGATCGAGTTGTCCTTCACGAAGCGCCCGCGTCATGGCCAGCGCCTGCGTGTGGCCCGTCGGATTGGGCTGGACCATGTCATGCGCGTCGGCGGTGATGCCGGCGCCGGCGAGTTCGCCGTAGATCTTGGCGCCGCGAGCATGAGCATGCTCGAGGGTCTCGATGACGAACATCGCGGCTCCCTCGGCTAGCACGAAGCCGTCCCGATCGACGTCCCACGGGCGCGAGGCCCGTTCGGGTTCGTCATTGCGGCGGCTCATCGCCTGCATCTGGGCGAAGCACGCTATTGGCAAGGGGTGAATGACGCCCTCGGTTCCGCCCACGACTACGACGTCGGCCCGGTCGAGCCGAATCATGTCGAGGCCCAAAGCGATCGACTCGTTGCTGGACGCGCATGCGGAGACAGGTGTGTGAACTCCTGCTTGCGCACCTAACCGGAGGCTGACATTGGCCGCCGTCGCGTTCGCCATCAGCATGGGAATCGCCAGCGGGCTGACCCTCCGGGCGCCCTTCTCCTTCTGTACGTCCCAGTTGGCGAGCAGGGTGTGCAGCCCTCCAATACCAGTGGCTATGGCAACGCCGAGGCGTTCCCGATCCACCGGGTTGTCCTCCTTCAGCCCGTAGCCTGCGTCCTGCCAGGCCTCCATTGCCGCGATGAGCCCTAGCTGTGCGGAGCGGTCGAGCCGGCGGGCTTCCACTCGGTCGAGGACCTCCGACGGTTCGACCGCGATCTGGGCCGCGATCTTGACTGGTAAGTCGTCAGCCCATTCGGCATCAATCCTCCGGACGCCGGACTTGCCGGCCAGCAGGGCCTCCCAGGTGCTGGGCGCATTGCTACCTAGCGGTGTGGTGGCCCCAATACCAGTAACGACTACGGGGATTCGTGACATTGTGAGCACTCCTTGCGGGATGCGGTGCTACGTGAAGATTGGGGCTGGGAGCCGTACGAGCTCATGCCATGATCGGCAGCTCCCGGCCCTTCGCGATCTACGACGCTGCGCGCTCGATGTAGGCGACCGCGTCGCCCACCGTCTTGAGATTCTTGGCCTCTTCGTCCGGGATGCTGACGCCGAACTTCTCCTCGGCGGCGTAGATGATCTCGACCATAGACAGCGAGTCGACGTCGAGGTCGTCGGTGAATGACTTGTCGAGCTGGACGTCGTCGGCAGGTACGCCGGCAACCTCATTGACGATCTCGGCGAGGTCGGTCCGGACTTCTTCGGTGGTGGGCATGAGCAGGACTCCTTCAGTGGTGAACGGGATCAATCGTGCGACGAGCTTAGGGAAGGACGATCACCTGACCGGCGTAGACCAGGCCCGCGCCAAAGCCGATGATCAAGCAGGTCTGACCGGACTTGGCCTCGCCTGAATCGAGTAGCGTCTCGATGGCGAGTGGGATGGACGCCGCCGAGGTGTTGCCCTGGTAGGCGATGTCGCGACCGACCACCACCTTCTCCGGCAGCTTGAGTGCCCGGAACATGGCGTCGGTGATTCGCATATTCGCCTGATGCGGCACGAAGACATCAAGATCATCGGGGCTGACCCCGGCCGCGTCGAGCGCCTCGGCCGCGGTCTTGGACATGGTGTAGGCGGCCCATTTGAAGACCGGGTTGCCGTCCATCCGGAATGTGGGCCAGTGCGGACCGGCGACGTCGGCCTTTCCCAAGACCCGGTCCCAGGGTTCCGTCTGCTGGATCAAGGGGGCCTGCTCGCCGTCCGAACCCCAGACCACCGGGCCGATGCCGGGCTGGTCGCTGGGCCCGATCACGGCCGCCCCTGCCCCGTCAGCGAAGAGGAAGGCGGTCGAGCGGTCATGCTTGTTGGTCATGTCGCTGAGCCGTTCGACACCGATGATCAAGACGTATTTCGAGGCGCCGGTGCGGACGAATGAATCGGCCATCGCCGTGCCGTAGCAGAACCCCGCGCAGGCAGCGGAAATGTCGAAGGCGGCGGCACCGGTGGCACCCAGCTCGCTGGCGATCGTGGTGGCGACGGCTGGCGTCTGGTAGAGGTGCGTGACGGTCGAGACGATCACGGTATCGATCTGGCCCGGCTCGACTCCGGCGCGCTCCATCGCCCGGCGGGCGGCGCCCACTGACATCATCTGGACGGTCTCGTCCTCCGCCGCCCAGCGGCGCTCGATGATTCCGGAGCGGGTGCGGATCCACTCATCGGATGAGTCGATATAGGTGCAGATTTCGGCGTTGTCGACGACCCGGCGCGGCCGGTACCCGCCGACACCGAGAATCGCCGAGAAGGGGGCCCCTGTGGTGACAGCGAGATTCATCGGGTGACCTCCGTGGCCTCAGACGTTTCGACGTTGGGATATAGGCGCAGGAGCGGTTGGCCTGGAGCAACCGGGTCGCCGTTCTCCACGAGCCACTCGACCACAATGCCGCCGTGCGGCGCGGTCACCGGAATCTCGTCGCGGAGATTCTTCACCGTGCCGACCGTGCTTCGGTTGGGCAGGATGCTGTCGGTCACGATGTCGTCGGTGCGGGTGAATTGCCCCTTGCCTGGCGAGACGACGAGCCGCCATGTGGGGTTGCCGGAGATCGGCGAGGCCAGCGCCGGCCCGCCGTGCTTTCGGACGAAGTCCATCGCCTCCGGCAGCTGGTCGGGGGTGTTGAGAGCGAAGAGGTCGACGCCCTTCAGATTGCGTTTGGCGATGCTGGTGAGAGTGCCGGCCGGCGGCATCTCCAGCAGCCCGGTGACGCCCAGATCCTCCATCGCCGCCATGCAGAGATCCCAGCGGACCGGAGAGGCGACCTGAGCAACCAGGCGTTTGAGAACCTCGAGACCGGAATGCACGACTTGGCCATCGGCGTTGGACAGCAGCCGCGTACGGGGATCGTGGGTCGTGATTGCCCGGGCCAGGGAGGCCAGCTCGGCGACCGCCGGCTCCATGTGCACGGTGTGAAATGCACCGGCCACGCTTAGCTCCACTAGCCGAGTCCGGGCGGGTGGCTGTGCGGCAAAGGCGGCGAGCTGTTCCTTGGTGCCGGCCGCCACGATTTGTCCGGACCCATTGTGATTAGCGGCTGTCAACTCGAAGGCGGCGAGGGCCTCCAGCACCTCGTCGGCGTTGCCGCCGACCACGGCGGTCATCGAGGTGGGAGTTGCGGCGCTGGCTACAGCCATGGATCGGCCGCGTTCTCTGACGAAGACCATGGCCTGTTCAGCCGACAGCACCCCGACGCCCGCGGCGGCCGTGATCTCGCCGACAGAGTGCCCGGCCGCCACACCGATCAGCGGATAGGCGTCCGCGGGGTGTGGAAATAGTTCAAGGGCTGCCAGCAGGCCAGATGCCACCAGCAGTGGTTGCGCGATCGCGGTGTCACGAATGGTTTCTGCGTCGGCGTCGGTTCCGTAGTGGCGTAGGTCGAGGCTCGATACCGCTGACAGCCACCTGAGCCGATCCGCGAATGTGGATTCGGTCAGCCACGGGCGCAGGAATCCGGGTGTTTGCGCACCCTGACCGGGTGCCACGATCGCCAGCACCCCTCAATCGTTCCGGAATCCGATCGGCGATGCCGTTCGGGGACGTCACGAATCTTCGGACGTCCTATTGTTCACCTCCTACAAAGCCGGAACACCCATGACCTCTGTACATTGAGCCCGATGGGCAGTCTTCGAGCCCTGTGCTAGCGGTTCAATGCGCTCCGGCGAGGGTCAAAGTCGATGCGGTGCACGTGACAGGGGAGCCATAGGGTCGCGGCGTTCAGGTTTCCGCGGCGGCGTCGACGTGAGTGCGTTTGAGCAGCCGGCCCAGCGTGAGGGCGAGGCGGAGAGCGTACGCGTCGCGCGGGTCGGTCGGGCTATAACCGCTCACCTCGTGGATTCGGCGGAGCCGATAGCGCACGGTGTTGGCGTGGACGAACAGCGCCCGGGACGCGGCTTCGATCGAGGAACCCTGGTCGAAGAAGGTGACCAGAGTCTCCAACAGGCCACCGCCCGCGGCAAGAAGCGGGTCGTAAAGGTCGCGGGCCAACTCTCGACGCGCATGGCCGTCGCCAGCCAAGGCACGTTCGGGCAGCAGATCCTTTGCCGTCACTGGGCGCGGTGCCTCCGGCCAGCCGACCGCCGCACGGAAACCAGACAACGCCTCACGGGTGCTCGATGCCGCCTCCATGAGGTGCTCGACCGGTGGTCCGACGACGATTGGGCCGGGGCCGAAGTCGCCGGTGAAGGTCTGCACCACTTCCGCCGCCAGATCGGCGGACGCGAAGGCGCTACTCCCCAGGACGATGATCATGCGATCACCCTGGACGGCACCTAGCATGTCGGCGCCGCGAATGACCGACGCGTGACGAATGGCTTCCAGGGCTAATGCCGGTTCCAGTTCGGGGGCGGAGCCGACCACGACCACGACTGGTGCCGCCGACCGCCAACCGAGCGTCGACGCGCGAGAGAGAACCGTCTCATCGGTCTCCCCACGCAGCACCGCGTCGACTACCAGCGCTTCAAGACGGGCGTCCCAGGCGCCGCGAAGCTCTGCCGCGCGGGCGTAGATCTCAGCGGCGGCGAAGGCGACTTCTCGGCTGTACTGAACAATTGCCGCGTGCAGAACCGGCCGATCGCCTTTCGGCATGAGTTCGTCGATCTCGGCTTCCACGACGTCGATGGTGGTGCGAACGAGTTCGACGGTCTGGTGCAGGGAGATCTTGCGGGTCAGCTCTCGGGGTGCGGAGCTGAAGACCTCCGACGTGGTCGGACCACGCGGATCAGGGTTGGCGAACCACTTGACGAAGCCGTCGATACCTGCCTGGGCTACCAGCGTGATCTGCGAACGATGTTCAGCGTCGAGCCGCTGGAACCACTGGTGCCGCGACTCCATCTCAGCGATGGTGGCCGTGGTCATCGCCCCCGTGACAGAGGAGAGTCGTTTCCCGATGGAGGCCCGGCTTCTAGCGGAGGGAAGCAGGGACTTGGTGATCCCTCGCGTGCTCGCCGCCATAGGCTGACACTTTAGGCGTTCCTGGTTTGGCTGCGCGCCAGCGGGAAGGATGGTTCCTGAGTGAGTGATCTTGATCTTCGGCCACAGGAGATCGTCTGCGGATCGGCTGGCCGTCCCGAACCCGAAGAGCTGCTGCTGACGGCGCGACGGGTCTACCTCGGCAAGACCACCGAGGTCGCTCGCGCCTTGCCCGACGCCCAGATCCGGATGATCGGCGCCTGGTGCTTTCTTGATCATTACGGGCCTGAGAGCGTGCGCGACTCACCGGGCATGCAGGTGTGGGCGCATCCTCACACCGGCTTGCAGACGGTGAGCTGGCTGCTGGAGGGAGAGGTCGAGCATCGTGACAGCCTCGGCTCCCAGGTGATGGTCCGCCCGCAACAGTTGCACATCATGACGGCCGGCGGTGGCATCGTGCACAGTGAGATGTCCCTGGCGAGCAAACCGCCGACCCTCCACGGAGTGCAGCTGTGGGTTGCGCTACCCGACTCTGATCGAGATACGAGCCCTCGTTTCGAAAGCCATGTCGAACTGCCCGTTCTTGCTGTCCCAGGCTTGACCGGTACGGTCCTGATCGGCGAACTCGGCGCGGTACGTTCTCCGGCGGGAAGCCACACGCCGCTGGTCGGTGCCGACCTTACGGTGGCGCCGGGTGTCCCAGCCAGGCTCGAGGCAGACGAGGCATTCGAGTATGGGATCTTCGTGGTTCAGGGCGATGTGACGGTCGAATCCACCCGGGTCGGAGTTGATCAACTTCTCTATCTCGGGTCTCAGCGCCGTTCCATCGGTCTGTACAGCGACCGCGGCGGTCGCGTCATTCTGTTGGGCGGCGAACCGTTTACCGAGGAGATCGTCATGTGGTGGAACTTCGTCGGCCGCAGCCACGACGAAATCGTCGCCTTCCGGGACGCCTGGGAGCGCAGGGAGCCGAGGTTTCCGCCGGTCGTCGACCGCACCGAGAAGGTGATGGAGGCGCCGGCCATGCCAACCGTGCAGCTCAAGCCCCGCCCTCGGCGGGCGAGATGATGTCGGTGTCAGCGCCATGAATCCGGTCGAAGCGTTGCGCGAGATCGGCTTTCTGCTGGAGCGCTCGCGCGCCGACACGTATCGCGTCCGTGCCTATCGTGGCGCGGCCGATGTGATTGCACGGCTCGGTGAGGAAGAACGTCAAGCGCATCAAGAGCAGCACACCTGGGGCAAGGTGCAGGGGGTCGGTCCCAAGACAGCAGTGGTGATCAGCCAGGCCATGGCCGGTCAGGTGCCGGAATATCTCCAGAAGCTGCGTGCCGAGAAGCGGCCGCTCGTCGATGGTGGCGATGGCATGCGTGCCGCGCTTCGAGGAGATCTGCACTGCCATTCGAACTGGTCCGATGGGGGGAGTCCGCCGGAGGAGATGATGCTCACCGCGCGTCAGCTCGGGCACGAATACTGTGCGCTCACGGACCACTCGCCGCGGCTGACGGTGGCCCGTGGGCTCACCGCGGAGCGCCTCCGTACGCAGATGGAACTCATCGACCGCCTCAACGAGGTGATGGCCCCTTTTCGGATCCTGCGGGGCATCGAGGTCGACATCCTCGAAGATGGGGGCCTTGATCAAGAGGACCACCTGCTCGGCGAGTTGGACGTCGTGGTGTCGAGTGTGCACTCCAAGCTCCGGTCCGATTCGGAGACCATGACGCACCGCATGGTTGGCGGTATCTCGAACCCGCGGACCAATGTTCTCGGACACTGCACGGGGCGGTTGATCGAAGGGGAGCGGGGCCTGCGTCCCCAGTCCGTATTCGACCCGGAGGTAGTTTTCGAGGCCTGCCGGACCTTCGACGTTGCGGTAGAGATCAACTCACGCCCAGAACGCCGGGATCCTCCAACTCGGTTGCTGAGCATGGCGATCGAGATGGGCTGCCTTTTCTCGATCGATACCGATGCCCATGCGCCAGGCCAGCTCGAATTTGTGGCGTACGGGTGTGAGCGCGCCGAAGCCCTTGGTCTTGACCCTGATCGGGTGATCAACACCTGGCCCCTGGACCGCTTGTTGGCGTGGTGCGACAAGGATGGACGCTAACCTTCCATCGGTGAACGACTACGACCTGGCCGCTGATCTTGTGCGGTCTGCCGGAACCCTGGCGGCCGACATGCTGGCCGGGGGTCTGGAAACGCGGTACAAGACATCGATCTCCGACGTCGTGTCGGGCGCTGACGAGGCCGCCGAGAGGCTGGTGGCCGACCGGCTCGGTGACGTTCGACCCGATGACGCGGTGGTCGGCGAGGAGGGCGCCAAGCGTCCAGGAGGGCGCCGAACCTGGTACATCGACCCGGTCGATGGTACGTACAACTTCTTGTCCCGGGTTCCGTACTGGTGCTCGGCGATCGGCCTGGTCGATGACGCCGGGCCGGTTGCTGGAGCTGTCTACTACCCAGGTCCGGATGAGTTGTGGGTGGGAGGTCCGGCCCAGCCCACCACCCTGGACGGCGACCCCGTTCCGGAACTGCTCGACCAACCCCTCGCGGCCGTCTCGATTGCCACCTACCTCCATCCCCGATACGTCAAGGATCGCCAGCGGGTCGACCCGTGGCTCGCCGCGGTAAGTGCAGCCGCCACGCTGCGGATGCTCGGTTCCGCATCGGTTGACCTCGCGGGCGTGGCGAGCGGGCGGCTCGGCGTGTTCCTGCAGGCAAACCTCAGCCCATGGGATTGGTATCCGGGAGCGGCCCTGGTGATCGGCGCCGGTGGGGTTGCTGAGACACTGCATGTTGGCGGCAATGTCTGGCAGATCGCCGGCAACCGGCAGTCCGTTGCTGAGACCAAGGCGGCGCTTCAGGGGTGATTGGCGAACGCGGCGCGAGTTGGGCCGCCTTGGGGTTCCGCTGGGCTGGAGGCTCTGGCAGGCTTTCCCCAACAAGTCGTAAGTGCAAACGCGGTGGAGGTGAGTTCGACGGCGGGACCGGAGGAGCTGAAGGCTCCCGCGGGCAATAAGCTCTCGCTCGCTTCTGGCATGGTGGTCCAAGAGCTCGGGTGGGACTCCGACGTCGACGACGACGTTCGAGCCATGATCGAGGACTCGATCGACGGTGAGTTGATCGAGGAAGCGGTAGAAGCGGTTGACGTCGTGCTGCTCTGGTGGCGAGACGGCGACGGTGATCTGGTTGACGGACTGGTCGATGCGCTGACCGATTTGAGCGACACCGGATACATCTGGCTGATGACGCCCAAGGTTGGTCGCGACGGTTACGTCGACGCCGCTGATCTTGCCGAGGCGGCAGTGACGGCGGGCCTGGCGCTGACCAACAGCGCCTCGGTGTCGCCCGACTGGGCGGCCACCCGGCTGGTGCGGCCCCGGCGTTCTCGCCGGTGAGCGTGCCGGCGAACGGCTCGCCGGCGCCCGACTTCACCGCCCGGAATCAGCATGGGGAGTCGATCAGGCTTTCCGCACTGCGCGGCAGCCCAGTAGTGATCATTTTCTATCCATGGGCATTCTCCCGGATCTGCCGTGGCGAGTTGGCGGAGGTCCGTGATCATGCCGACGAGTTGTCGTCGGTGGGAGCCCGGGTTCTTGCTGTCTCCTGCGACGCGATGTTCACGCTGCGGGCCTTCGCCGACCATGAAGGGCTGAGCTTCGATCTGCTGAGTGATCATTGGCCGCACGGGGTAGTCGCCAGAAGGTACGGGGTGTTCGATGAAGACCGAGGCTGTGCGCTACGCGGCTCGTTCGTTCTCGACACTTCCGGCATGATCACTTGGCAGGTGGTCAGCGAGATCGGAGAAGCTCGACAGGTGGCGGAGATGATTCGCACGCTGGCTGCCTGAGCGCTGAGGAGGAAAGCATGCCGCTGACAGGTGAGTACGAGCCGAGTCCGCAGTCTTGGGTTAGAGAGCAAGTCGAGCGCTACGAATCCACGGATGGGCGGGAAGGAAACACGCTGCGCGGCACCGGCCTGCCGGTGGTGATCTTCACGATGCGCGGCCGCAAGAGCGGCAAGATCAGGAAGATTCCCCTGATGCGGGTTGAGCATGACGGCGCGTACGCTCTGGTGGCCTCGCAGGGTGGTGCCCCTGAGCATCCCAAGTGGTATTACAACCTCAAGGCGGATCCAGATGCTTTGATGGTCCAAGACGGAGCTGACCGATTCGATGCCCACGCACGCGAGCTCGAGGGCGAGGAACGAGAGATCTGGTGGCGGCGCGCAGTTGCGGCGTACCCGCCGTATGCCGATTATCAGAAGCGCACGGAGCGTCTGATCCCCGTTCTGTTGGCCGAACGCCGGGCCTGACTCACAGGAGGCACAATGACTGCCATGATCCCTGTTCTGGAGTTCGGACGTACTGGACACAAGAGCACCCGCGCCATCTTCGGGGCCGCGGCTCTCGGTAACGTCACGCAGGCCGAAGCGGATGACACGATGGAGCTGCTCCGCCAACACGGCATCAACCACATCGACACGGCCGCAAGCTACGGCGACGCAGAGCTGAGGATCGGGCCGTGGATGGAGACATACCGGTCTGACTTCTTCCTGGCGACGAAAACCGGGGAGCGGAGGCGTGACGACGCGTACGCGGAGATCTCCCGGTCGCTCGAGCGGCTTCGTACCGACCAGGTTGATCTGATTCAACTGCACAACCTCGTCGACGAGTCGGACTGGCAGACAGCCTTCGCTCCCGGCGGTGTGCTGGAGGCCGTTGTGCGCGCGAAGGGTGAGGGCCTTGTCCGCTTCATCGGTGTGACGGGCCACGGAGTGACCGTCGCAGCTCAACATCTGCGTTCACTGGGCGAATATCCGTTCGACTCGGTGCTGCTGCCCTACAACTACCCGATGTCGCGAAACACCGGCTACATGGAGGATTTCGAGGCCCTTGTCGAGGTTTGCGAGCAGCGCGGCGTAGCCATCCAAACGATCAAGGCCATCACTCGGGCGCCCTGGGGTGAGCGGCAGCAGAGTGCCAACACCTGGTACGAACCGCTCACCGGCCAGTCGGCCATCGATCTTGCGGTCAGCTGGGTCCTTGGTCGTGCTGGCTTCTTCTTGAACACCGTTGGCGACATCCACATCTTGCCCAAGGTTCTCGAAGCGGCCGAGCGCTTCTCCGAGCGCCCCTCGGACGAGGCGATGGACGAGCTGAACGAAGCCTTCGGCCTGGAGCCGCTTTTCGTCTGACGCACGTCACGATCAACGAACGATGTGTGGACCCGCAGCTATGAAATCTGGCGGCAACGCGGGGCCAACCAGGGGTTGAGACGGCAGCAGAGAACGCCCGGCTCGAGCGCGTTATCCCGGGGACCAAGAGTGGCAAGTGATCGATTGCGGGTCGGACGCGGCCGCCTGCGACTAGCGGCTGCCCCTTCGCCCCAGGAGGGCACCGCTCCTCCGGGACAAGGGTTATGGATTGAAGGCATTGAGGGAACCACACCTTCTTCTGCAGTGAGGGCCTGCACAAAAAAGAGCACGACCCCCGGCTGATGAATCCGGGGGCCGTACTCTCTCAACTGCTGAGTTGGAGCGTCGCCGCTTCACCCATGAGGTCAGCGGTTGGATCGGCCGTCCTTGATGTCGGTGTCGATCTGTTCCTTGCGGACCTGTTCGGAAACCGTCTCCTGATCCGTGACCGTCTCAGTACCGAGACGGACCCGCTCGACCGGAACCGCTTCCTTCTCCACAACGGGCCGCTCCTCGCGGAGGATCACCTCATGCTCCTCCTCGCTGATGTCCGGACCTGAGCGAGCGGCACCCACGTTGTCATTGGTGATCGGCTCACGTTCCACCCGGACCTCCTCGCGGCTGACCGGAACCGTCTGCGTGACATTCTCGGTCACAACGTACTTTCGCAGTCGCGCCCGGCCGGCTTCCTCGGACCGGGTGCCGACGTTGAGTCGCTCCTCTGACCGAGTCATCGCATCGTCGGTTGTCGGACCGGAGGTGTCATAGCCGACAGTGTCGCGGTCGCGGTCGCGGTCGTAGTCGACATCGCCAGCGGTGTAGCCCGAGGACCGGGCACGGCCCGACGCCCTGGTCAGCCCATAGTGGTCGTACAGCCGCTGCTCTTCCTCGGGCGTGAGATCGCCATCGGCATCGACGCGGGGCGCATCCTTGACGATGTCCTTGTCGTAGTCGACCTCGATGTCGTTTCCGACGACATCGGCCCCCCTCAGGGGCACGAATGACTGCGAAGCACCGAACAGTCCGGTCTTCACAGTGACCCATTCCGGCTCGCCAGTCCTATCGTCGAGATAGATCGTGCCGATCCCACCGATCTTCTGGCCATCAGTGTTGACTACGTTCCCGTTCGCCGCGACGAGATCGTTTAGCTGGTCTCTGCTAATGGGCATGGAACTCCTCCAATCGTTTGACGTTGCAGCCAATTTGGCCCTGGTTTACGTTGTAAACTCACCATACCTCCGGTCGTTTACCGTGTAAACCGAGCGGGTGCAGTTTGCTTATTTTTGGATTCCTTCCAAACCAAGGGCTTGCCGTCCGAAGCCACCGCGGCGGCCGCGGGAAGGGGGGCACTCTCCCGCGACCACCACGCTCCTTGAGGGGCATTGCTGCCATTCGGCATGGAACCACCCTCCCGGCAACCCCCGCCATCGCTGGCATGAGGCTCCCCATTGGCGCCTCCAAGAAGGAAGACGAACGAGATAGGCGTCCATGACGCGATGACGAGGCGACTTGTCAGGCGGCCCATGGCATAGCGGTGCTTAGGCGCCCTCCGCTTGCCTGCTGGGAGGAACGGAACGTCGCAAGGCGGTGCAGCGGCAGGCACGCCGGTCATTCGTGCATTGGTCGAAGCCGCTGAAGGCCAACGCCAGCACGAGGGCCTGCTTAAAACAGGCTGATGTACGCCGAAGATCAGGCCCAGCGCCGCCCCGAAAGCCGCCACGTTTTGCCGGGCCCTCCTCAGCTGCGTGATGCGGTCGCCGTACTTCGCCTTCCACATGGCTTGGCGCTCGGCCGCGGTGGGAGCGATCAAGACGGCCCTATGCGCAACCAACCACGCGAGACGGGCTGGCGGATCGTCGGGCCACGGCGGGCGTCGACTAGCGGCCACCCTCCAATGCTCCGACCTCCGCCACACTTGATCTTGATTGGCGAGCTCCCGAAACTCGCCCGTCTCTCGGACCCGGCCGGCACCCCGAGTGCGTCCCATCCGGTGCGGATCACGCCATAGCGCGTTGCGCACTCCTCAAGACTGACCCAGGCCCGCCGCTGAACAGCCGGAGCCGTCAGCGGCGGCGGACGATAGTTGACGCGGTCCGGCAAGACGCTGACGGCCTTCTCAACCTGTCCGACTACCTCCGCGAGAGCAGGCTGCAAACTGCCGGTGATGATCACATCCGTCTGATGGGCGACCACCGTAGCCAACGTGCGCTCAAGTTCCCAGGCGACCTCGCTCCGCATTTTCTGCGAAGCCTCGCACCTGGCGAGCGCATCGCGCGCCTCCTTAATCGGCGTCAACGGATCCGGCAGCTCTGACTCGCCGCCAAGAAAAGCGGCGACCGCTCCGGCGGTGATCTTCGACCAAACGGCCTGCTCCGTCGGGGAGGCGGCTCCACCGGCAACGCTGCGATCCGATCGGCCGCAGCTCGAATCTGCAGGATTGGCGCTGGCAGTCGATAGGCCTTCTCGTCGTGGCCGGCCAATAGCCGGCTCAAGTGCTCACTACGGGCCGGAACTGTCATCTGTCTTGTGCTCTCTTTCTGTCTGAATCGTTTCTGATCAAGAAGGCGCTTGGGCAGCCTGGCCGGGTCCTATGCGCCGCCCCGCCCACTCGGGAACGCGGCGGTAGCGAGCCGAACACGCCGGACTAATGGGACCTTGGTGGGCCGGCCCCGACTGAACCTCTAGCTCTGAATGCCTCGCAACATGCCGAGTGCAAGCTGCTGGCCAGTACTTGATCACTCATCGCGATCTACATTCGCTTTTCTCTTGCTGATCATTTGTACGGACGGAAGCGAGGACGGGACAACTCTCAACACCAGTTCGGGTTCGATGCCGTTCCGGATTGGTCACGAACCCAGGGACCGCAGACGCCTCGGGCGCGCTGCTTGAGGTTGGGGAGTTGTTAATCGCAGTCTCGGCAGAACCGCCCGTTGTCCCGGCCCTCGGTGCCTCTGAGGCCAGTCCCCGCCTGCCAGCTCTGCGATCGCGAGCATCGGCTCCCATAGATCGGCGCTACGGTCGTCCACTCCGGCTGGCATCTCAGGCCACCCGAGCAGAACCGATTCCCATCTACGCAAGACGGCGAAGGAGCCCGCGACAAAGCCCTCGAAATACGCCGCCGGCATGCACTTGCTTGGTATCAGGTACGGAATCGTCTGCAGCACATCGATCTAATTGCTAAGTGACCAGTGCTGCCGCCGACCACGATCGTCATTATCCAGACCCGAGGAGCGGTATATCTTGCCAGGCGGTGTCGAGACTTGTCGGTCAAGACTAGTCGTCACCGATCACAGCCACCGGAGTGCCGCTTGCCGCAAACGGGGGGTGGGCTGGCCGCCACGAAGGCACGATGTCGTCATGGATTCGTCCCGAGCGAGCCTCGCAAGGCGCTGTGTGAAACAACGATGTGTAACAGACCCAGAAATAGCGGTGTGTGCCAGCCATGCACGGAATCGACTCGGCCGCTGGCTAGGTATTGATCTGGTGGGAGCAAGCAGACTCGAACTGCTGACCTCTTGTTTGTAAGACAAGTGCTCTAACCAACTGAGCTATGCTCCCGTGCGGCCCAAGCAGCTGGGTGGTGCGCAGCCGCCCAGACTAGCCGCTGCCATGATGGCCGTCCAAAGGGGCACCAAATCGGGAGTGCGTATGCCGAACAGCAGCCTGAGGCTTGCGGTTGGTGCGACCACCGGGGCAGTGGGCCTGATCGCGATGATCCGGCTGGTGTCGGGTGCATTCAGTGGCGGCATGTCCGGATTCGCGTGGATGGCGATCCTCCTGGCCATGCTTCCGTGGATTGGCTATTGCGCGTGGCGCGCGTGGCGTGCACATTTGTCGTGGCGCGGCACGGTGGCCGTGGTCGGAGTCTGCATCGCCGGTCTTGGCGTCGTGCGGATATTGACGTTGGGCCCAGTAGTCGCTCTAGCGTGCTCAATGGTCGCCTTCAGTGTCATCTGGGTGAGCGATTGGCCGCCCCGGCGGCCACGTGGCTCTGAGACCTTTGTCAAGGTCGAAGAGCTGAAGACTCAACATCGTGAATGAGCCCGCTCGTCAGGATCTTCACAGCAGTTCTTGAAGTCTGCGACCGTGGAGCAGCGGTCGACACGTTGACGATCTTCGTCAAAGCACTGTCGCAGTAGAGTGGGCGCTTGTGGCTGGACCAGATTTCTCGACCGCGCTGGCGGAACTCGACAAGGCACTGACCTCGATCGAGGCGGTTGTCGACCCCGTCAAAAAGGCCGAGGAAATCGCTGAACTAGAGAAGCAGGTTTCCGCACCGGACCTGTGGGACGACCCGGACAACGCCCAACGCGTCACCTCTCGGCTGTCGGTCGCTCAAGCCGAGGTCGATCGCGTCAAGGGATTGCGGTCGCGGCTGGACG
>DATFOP010000057.1:0-11834 GCA_035265505.1 Propionibacteriaceae bacterium
AGAAGACAACCAGTTATTGATCTGGACCACCGAGGATCTGGCGGACCGCGTGGCTTCCCAGCAAAAGATCCTGGACGCCTGGGCCCAGAAGTCGGGGGCCACCGTCAAGCTCGTTGCCGTAGCGGCGGATCAGTTGACGACCGTGCTCACATCCGCGGCAGCTGGTAACCAGCTGCCCGATGCCATCGCCGCTCTCGACCTCAACGCAGTTAACCAACTGGCCACGGACGAGTTGCTCGACACCGACGCGGCCAAGGAAATTGTCGATGGCCTCGGTGCCGACACCTTCCAGAAACGGACGCTGGAGCTGACCACCGCTGACGGCCAGCAGCTGGCGGTACCCAGCGACGGCTGGGCGCAACTGCTGTTCTACCGCAAGGATCTCTTCAACGCCGCCGGCCTGAAAGAGCCCACCACGTACGCCGACGTCCAGGCGGCGGCCAAGGAGCTGAACAAGGACAAGACTGCCGGCATCGTCGCGGCTACCGCCCCGTCTGACTCCTTCACCCAGCAGACGTTCGAGTGGGTGGCGTTGGCCAACGGCTGCCAGCTGGTCGACGATGGCGGCAACGTCGCGCTGAACAGCCCCCAGTGCCAGGAGGCGTTCAACTTTTACGGCCCGATGATGAAGGACAATTCGGTGTCCGGCAACCAGGATGCCGACACCACGCGTGCGACGTACTTCGCCGGCGATGCCGCCATGGTGATTTGGTCCTCCTTCTTGCTCGATGAGCTGGCAGGCCTGCGCAAGGACGCCCTGCCGACGTGCGACAAGTGCAAGAGCGACCCCACCTGGCTCGCCGACAACTCGGGGATCGTGACGACATTGCAGGGTCCCGGCGGGACCGCGCCAGCCGCTTTCGGCGAGGTCGTGTCGTTCGCCGTGCTCAACGACGCCTCACCGAGGACCAAGGAACTCATCACCTACATGATGAGTGACGGCTACGTCGACTGGCTCAAGATCGCGCCGGAGGGCAAGGTTCCAACCCGGCTCGGTACCGCGAACAACCCCACGGAGTACTCCGACGCTTGGACCAAGCTCGAAGCCGGCGTCGACAAAAAGGCACTGCTGTCAGACATCTATCCGGCAGATGTGCTTCAGGCCGTCGCGGCAAGCCCGGGCTCCTTCGATCGCTGGGGCATTCCGCAGGGTCAAGGCTCACTGGCGGCTGCTGTTGGCGGGCAGTTCGTGGTGCCACAGGCACTAGCGAAGATGATC
This sequence comes from Propionibacteriaceae bacterium, assembly GCA_035265505.1. Lineage (GTDB taxonomy): Bacteria > Actinomycetota > Actinomycetes > Propionibacteriales > Propionibacteriaceae > Microlunatus. The sequence goes on from DATFOP010000057.1 coordinate 1,220, forward strand.
AACTCCGGAGCCAGTGCAGCCGAAGCGGCTAACGAGGCCCAGAAGGGCGCGGAGGAGATCAAGAAGGATCTTGGGGGCTGACCGACGCTAATCACTCCCGGACCTACCTTCTGGTCCGGGAGTGATCAGCAAGCTGGCCGACGCGGCACGCGCCGGACGTACGAATCGAGGAGCACCGTGTGTCCACAGCGATAACCGACCAAACCCCTACCCCAACCAAGACAAGCACACCTAAGAAGCGAAGGACCCTTACCGAGCGTGACGCGCGGCTAGGGCTGTGGCTGATATCGCCGACCATGCTGATCGTGCTGGCGATCGTGATCTTGCCGCTTCTGTGGGCGATCTTGATCTCCTTTCAGCGGATGCGACTGATCGAGATTGGACGTGCCGACTTCTTCAAGCCACTCACCCTGGCCAACTATGAACGCGTGCTGGGCTCCAGCACCTTCTGGAACAGCCTCCTGATCACCTTTATCTACACGTTCGGCTCAGTGGTGCTAGCGGTCTTGCTCGGGCTCCTGGCTGCGATGGCCGTACGGCAACCGTTCCGCGGCCGAACCTTTGTCCGCGCCGCGTTCCTGCTGCCGTACGTCGCGCCGGTCGTGGCCGTGACCTTCATCTGGAAAACCATGCTCAATCCGCAGTTCGGAATCATCAATCAGATAGGGCAATCGGTGTTCGGCTGGGACGAGCCGATCCCGTTTCTCTCTCAGACCACGGGAACCTGGAACCTGTTTGGACTCGAAATCCCCGTGCCTACCGCACTTCTGACCACCATCGCGTTCGAAGGATGGCGTTACTTCCCGTTTGCGTTCCTCTTTTTGATGGCGCGGCTGGCCGCCATGTCCTCCGAGCCTGAAGAGGCGGCCCTGGTCGACGGGGCGACGCCGTGGCAGTCCTTTCGGTTCATCGTGTTTCCGCAACTCCTGCCGATCATCGGCCTGCTCGCCATACTGCGCACGATCTGGACGTTCAGCGAGTTCGACGACATCTACCTGCTGACCGGAGGTGCCGCTGGCACCGGTGTCGCGAGCGTGCAGATCTACAACTACCTCACCGTACAGCGCAATGTCGGCGCCGCGGCAGCACAATCAGTGATCATGTCGCTGGTCCTGATCGCCATGCTCGGGGTCTATCTGCTCGTGCTGCGCCGGAGAGGGGAGCGGGTATGAGCACTCAAACCATCGTTACGCCGCCCAGTCAGGTCGCAGCACCGCCGCAACAACGGGCCCCTGTTGCGGGAACCATGCACCGTGTACAAAGCCGGATTTTCCGGGTCGGCCGTTGGGTGGTGATCGTCGCTTTCCTGATCGCGACGCTTGTGCCGTTCTACTACATGCTGCTGCTGTCCGTGAAGCCCATCGAGGCGCTGTTGAGCGACCCTGGCTCCTTCACCGTCAAACCGTCAGAATTCACGCTGCAGACCTATGTCGATGTGTTGTCCCCAGTGGCGTCCGGGGGCCAGGGCTTCGGCCGCTTCCTGGCTAACAGCGCTGTGGTCGCCCTGGCTTCGGTGGCGCTGGCGCTGCTGATCGGGATCCCGGGTGCGTACGCCATTGCCCGGTTGCCATTCGTCGGCCGGCGCAAGGTCAGCGGCATCTTCTTGGCCGCCTATTTGTTTCCGGCAATTCTGATGGCCATCCCGCTGTTCGTTGCGTTCACCCGGATCGGGCTCCGCGGTTCGCTGGTGGGTCTCATCATCGTCTACACCGCACAGACGGTGCCGGTGTCGATCTACATGTTGCGGAATTACTTCGAGACGGTGCCGGAATCCATCGAGGAGGCAGGCCTCGTGGACGGCCTCAGCCGCCTCGGGGTCCTGCGCCAGATCAGCCTGAAGCTGGCCATTCCGTCGATCATGTCCACCGGGCTTTTCGTGTTCATGATCGCGTGGAACGAGTTCTTGTTCGCGCTGCTGTTCCTGGTGGACCGGCGGGAGCGGTGGACCGTCTCGCTGGGCCTGTCCCAGTTGTCCGGCAGCGTGGAGATTCCGACCACCGTGCTGATGGCAGGCTCGGTCGTGCTCACCTTGCCGATCATCATCATCTTCTTCGCCACCGAGCGGTTGTTGACCGGAGGCCTGACGGCCGGGGCCGAGAAGGGCTAGGCGCGCGTGCACGATCCGCTCAGTGTGGGCGATCTTCTCCAGTACGAGTACGTGTCGGGTGCGGCCTGATGGCGTACCTGGTCGAACTGACCGAACCCCGTGTTGTGGGGCTGCGGGAATACCCGACGCCGGAGCCCGGCGTGGGCGAAGTCCGGGTCCAGACCATGTACTCGGGGATCTCGGCCGGCACTGAACTCACCATCTATCGCGGGACCAACCCCTACCTGGACAAGCAGTGGGATCCTCGCACCGCCCTCTTTCTGCCCGGTTCCCGATTCCTGTCCGGCTCGTCAACGTTCAGCTATCCGGTTGATGCGTGGGGCTACTCGGAGGTGGGCGAGGTCGACGCCATCGGCGACGACGTGTCGGGGTTCCAGGTCGGCGACGTCGTGTGGGGCATCTGGGGACACCGCTCGCATGCCGTGCTGCCGGAGAGCAAGCTGATCGGCCATACGCTGCCCACCAACCTCGATCCCCTCGTCGCCACCTTCGACCGCGTCGGTGCCGTGGCGCTCAACGCAGTGCTCGCCTCCGGAGTATGCACCGGCGAGTCGGTGGCTGTCTTCGGCCTCGGCGTGATCGGCCTGTTGACCACTCAGCTGTTGATCAGCCAAGCCGCCGAGGTGCTGGCCGTCGACACGGTGCCGTACCGACTCGAGCTGGCGGCGAAGTTCGGCGCAACCCCGTTCTCGACGAGCGAGGGTGATCTTGCCCTTGCGGTCCGCGAGCACACCGGTGGGCGAGGAGCCGACCGGGTCATCGAACTGACCGGCGCCTATCCGGCGCTGCACCAGGCGATCCGACTGGCCGGAGTGGGCGGCACGGTCATCGCTGCCGGCTTCTATCAAGGCCCGGCGACCGCACTGGCGTTGGGAGAGGAGTTCCACCACAACCAGGTGACCCTGATCTCGTCCCAGATCGCGAATGTGCCGCCCGCCTTGCGAAATCGTTGGAGCCGTGACCGGCTCCATGAGACGGTGATGCGGCTCTGCGCCGGCAAGCGGCTGGATCCGATGCCGCTGGTGAGCCGCGTGATTCCAGCAAGGCAGGCGGCAGAGGCCTATCGGCTGCTCGATTCGCCACCGGCCGAGCTGATGCAGGTGATCTTGAGCTTCGACGAGTTCTCTCGGGGGGGTCAGGATGGGTGGTCCCCCCCTCGGGTCGACGAGTTCTCTCGGGGGGGTCAGGGGGGGTCGTCCCCCCCTCGGGAAGTGGATACCGGATGAGGCATGCCCTGCGCTTGTCGGCTCAGGAGCAATACCTGCGGGGCGAGACGGCGCAGCAGAAGTGGGAGCACGCCAGTGCTCTGGGCTTCGACGGGCTGGAGCTGCGCGCCGCCGGAGAGGGTCGTTTCGCCGCCCGGCTGCCCGAATTGAAGGCGGCCGCGATCGCCGGCGTACCGATGCCGACGGTCTGCGTCGAGATGCTGCACTTCGTCGGCGACTTCGACCCTGACAAGCGTGCGGATGCGCTGGTCCAGATGAAGTCTCAGCTGTCAGTGATGGCCGAGATAGGCGGGCGGCTGGCCATGACCCCCGCCTCGTACGGAATGTTCAGCCGGCGATTGCCGCCCTTCACCTCCCCGCGCACCGAGGAGGAGGACACCCAGATCCTGCTGGACGCCTTCGGTCAGCTCGCGGCCCACGCGGAGGCCGAGGGTGTGATCATTGCGCTGGAGCCGCTGAATCGCTATGAGAACCACATGATCAACACCCTGGCCGACGCCGCGTCGCTGTGCGCTCAGATCGGCTCTCCGAACCTGGGGATTGCCGCGGACACGTACCACATGAACATCGAGGAGGCGGATCCGCTGAAAGCGCTGGTTGCCGCCGCGCCGTGGATTCGCCACGTCCAGGTCAGCGACAGCAATCGGCTCGAGCCGGGCGCCGGCCACATTGACTGGTCGGCGACACTGGAGACGCTGTGGGCCATCGGCTACACCGACGAATTGGCCTATGAGTGCCGACTCTCCGGTGACGTCGACGATGTCCTCCCGGTGTCACTCCGCCGCATGCGGCAGCTGGCATGGTCATAGCGACTGCCACGTCGGCCAGCGGGATTGACCATGATCGGCTCGGCCGTGCCGCGGTCCGAGTGTTGATCGAGAACTGGCACGGTCACGCCACGGTCCCCTCGCGCAGCCTGTATCCCCATCAGTGGAGCTGGGACTCGGCGTTCATCGCCTTGGGTCTGCAGCACTTCGCGCCGCGGCGAGCCGCCGCAGAGCTGCTCAGCCTGTTCGGGGCGCAGTGGGACGACGGCCGGATCCCGCACATCGCTTTCAATCCGGCGGTCGCCGATGATGCGTACTTCCCGGGTCGCTCATTCTGGCGTTCCGTGGACAAAGAGGGCCATCCACCGATCGACACCTCGGGGATCATCCAGCCTCCTGTGCACGCCATTGCCGCGGCCGCCGTGGTCCACGGGCTCGGGCCAGAAGGGCGGGCGTTCGCTGACCGGGTCTACCCGTACCTGGTGGCGCAGAACTCCTATCTCCGAGGACGGAGAACCGTCGGAGAGCTCGCCGCGGTCGTGCATCCGTGGGAGACCGGGCTCGACAACTCGCCGGCCTGGGATGCGCCGCTGCACGCCGTGCCTTCGGACTTGTCGCTGTTTCAGACTTACACCCGTCGCGACCTCGATCACGCGCGAGCCAGTGAGCGGCCGACCAACGAGGACTATTCGCGCTACATCCGGCTGGCCCTGGCGTATCGCGACTCCGGCTACGACGACGACTGGGTGCGGCAACATGGCGAGTTCCTCGTCGTCGATCCGGCCTTCAACGCACTGTGGGCGTGGTCGGAACTGGCCCTGGCCGAGATTGCCCGAAATCTTGGCCGCGACTCGCGCGGGCACCTGGCGGAGGCGGCGCGGATCACCGCCGCGCTCGTTGATCAGCTCTGGAGCGAAAGCCGCAGTCTCTTCCTGGCTCGAGATGAAAGGTCCGACCGCCTGCTGCCCGAGCGGACGGTGGCCGGATTGATTCCGCTGATCTTGCCGGGGCTGCCGGGCCATCACGTGTCGGCGATGTACGAAACGCTGGCCGGTGATTGCTTCCAAGCGGGCAGCGAGGGCGTCCGAGGGGTGCCCAGCTTTGATCTCACCGATCCGCGCTACGACCCACAGCGTTACTGGCGCGGGCCTAGCTGGCTGAACACGACATGGCTCGTGGCGTCTGGGCTTGCCGTGCACGGCAAGGAGGCGCTGGCTCAGCGGCTGCGCGATGACCTGGTGGCCTTGGTCGCGAACGCCGGTCTCCGGGAGTACTTCAATCCGCAGACCGGCTCCGGGCACGGCACCACGAACTTCAGCTGGTCAGCAGCGCTGCTCATCCACGTCCTCGCCGAAGGCTAGATGGATGCGGGCAAGCCGTCGGCCGTTCAAGTGCTGGCGAACCGCAAATCCGTGTCGCGGACAGCTGCACCTCACCAGCACTTAGTTGCAGGTCGGTCAGGCGCGCCCCGGGGCGTGCAGTTGGGTCTCGCACCAGGCTTTCGCCTCCGCAACGGTCGCCACGACCGAGCCCTCCGGCCGTACGGGGCGGGCGATGATCACCACGTCGACGTGGAGATCCGCGGCTGCAGCGAGCTTGGCGGCGGTGTGGCTGCCGCCGGAGTCCTTCGTGATCAACAGATCGATCCGGTGATCGATCAAGATCCGATGCTCCTGGGGGTACGAATAGGGGCCCCGTGAGGTCAACAGGGTCCAGTACGTCGGCAGGATGAAGTCTGGGCGGTCGACCACCCGAGCAGTGACCGGCCGGTCTGCCCACGGCAGAAAGGTCCTGAGCGACTGGCGTCCGATGGTCAGGAACGGTCGAGCAGAGCCCTCGCCCGCCGCGCGCGCCGCCTCGACGTCGGGCACCCAGGTCCAGCTGCTCGCTCGCGGATGATCTGCCCAACCGGGCCGTTCCAGCCGAAGGAGCGGAATGCCGGTTCGCTGAGCGGCCGATGCGGCATTGCTGGAGATCTGCACGGCGAAGGGATGTGTCGCGTCGACAAAGGCCGAAACCTGGCTCGTCAGCAGATAGTTCGCCAGGCCGGCGACGCCGCCAAAGCCGCCGAATCGAAGCCCGCCGACCGGCAATGTCGGGTCCCGAACTCGACCAGCGAGCGACGAGACGACGTCGCGACCGGCGCCAACCAGCGCTGCGGCCAGGTCCCGGGCCTCCGCCGTCCCGCCCAAGATCAGGACGGTCACTTCAGATCCAAGGCCGGGCACGCTGGCCGCCGGACCAGACGGAGTGCGATCACCGAAGCCAGTGCGCCCACAGACACCAGCCGCGACAATCGGCAGGCGCGGGCGATGTCGCCGACGTCGACCGGCCGGCCGTCACCCAGCACTCCACGATTCTCGATTCGACCCTCGTACACGTTGCGGCCGCCCAGCCGTACGCCGAGTGCTCCAGCAAACGCCGCTTCCACCACGCCGGCGTTAGGGCTGGGATGCTGCCGGCCGTCGCGGCGCCACGCCCACCAGGCGTCGGTGGGGGACCCGGCCACGAGCGGCGCGGTGGCCATCGTGAGCAGCCCGGCCACTCGGGCGGGGAGCCAGTTGGCCGCGTCGTCCAGCCGGGCGGCGGCCCAGCCGAAACGGACGTACCGCGGGGATCGATGGCCGATCATCGCGTCGAGGGTGTTGACGGCCCGATAGCCGACCAGGCCGGGGACACCGGCGACCGCACCCCAGAACAGCGGCGCCACGACCGCGTCTGCGGTGTTCTCCGCGACCGACTCCACGACGGCCCTGGTCACCTCTTCGGTCGATAGCTCGGCCGTGTCCCGGCCAACGAGACTCTGCAGCCGCAGTCGAGCGGCCGGCAGATCGCCCGCGGCCAGCTGTGTTTGAACGGCGGTCGCTTCCCGGCGCAACGATCGGCCGCCGAGCACCGCCCAGGTAGCGGCTGCCGTGCCGAGCAGGCCGAGCAACCACAGACGCTCGGTTGCTCGCTTCAGCAAGAGCCCGGCACCGTACGCGCCGCCCACGAGGGCGCCGACGTGCCGGACCCCCGCGCCGCGGCTGTCGGCGTAGCTGCGCGCCTCGACGGCGGCAGCGAGCTGTCCGAAGCCCGCCACCGGATGGAAGCGCCGCGGATCACCCCAGGCGGCGTCGGCGAGAAAGCCCAACGTCAGGCCGGCAAGGCGACAAGCGTGGGCCGATAGGCTCATCGCCGATGACACCTCGGCGAGTGCTGATCACCGGCGGCGTGCGTTCCGGTAAGTCCCGCTTCGCCGAAGGCCTGCTGGCGAATCAACCGCACGTCACCTACATCGCACCCGGCCCGCTGCCCGACCCTGCCACCGACTCGGAGTGGGCGGATCGGATTGCCGCCCACCGGGAGCGGCGGCCGACCAGCTGGACGACCCTTGAGACCACCGACGTCGCCGACGCTCTCCGAACGGCAGCGCCACCGTTTCTGATCGACTGCCTGGGCATCTGGCTGACCGCCACAGTCGATCGGCTGGGCACCTGGGACCAGCCGTTGGCGGCTTGGCGGCAATGCATCTCCCCCCAGATCGAGGATCTGATCGACGGCTGGCGAAGGTGCTCCGGACCGGCGGTAGCGGTGACCAACGAGGTCGGTTGGGGCCTCGTGTCGGAGCACCGGTCCGGCCGAGTGTTCACCGACCTGCTCGGCCAGCTCAACGCTCGGTTCGCCGACGCCAGCGACGAGGTCTATCTGGTCGTGGCCGGGCGTGCACTGCGTCTGTGAGCTCACGCGGCCACGCAGCCGATCATGATCGCCAGGGCGATCTCGACGGTCGCGCCCAGCACATCACCCGTGCTCCCTCCCAGCCGACTGACGGCGCCCCGTACCAAGATCAACACAGCGGTGATCGAGAGCACCCCGCCAACCAGACCGAGCCACCATCGCGCACTGAGCGCGGCCGCGGCGACAAGGACGACCTGCGCCGACAACCAAACCCCCCAGGCCACCACGGGCGGCACCGATCCCAAGACGGCCACCCCCAGACCGTTCACCCGCGCTGCGGGAACCCCTCGCCGACAAGCGACCGGGAGCACGGCACGCGAGCAACACACCACCAGGCCTGCGGTGATCGCTCCTCGAGGCCCCTCCACCACGGCGCCGAAGGCCACGGCCTGAGCGGCCAAGACCACGATCAAGGCCACGGCACCCATCGGACCGATGTCACCGCGTTTCATGATCGCCAACGCTCGCTCGCGGCTGCCCGTAGCCCCCAGACCGTCGAAGGTGTCGGCCAGCCCATCGAGATGAAGTGCGCGCGAGCCGAGGGCCAGGGTCGCCACCATGAGGAGGCCTACCAGCAGGCTTGGCAGGCTGACCATCCAGCCCAGCCAGCCAAGAAACGCCACGAGGGCAGCCAGGGGAATCGCCGCCAGCGGCGCCATCACCATGGCGCGTGCCGCAATGGGTCGATCCACCTCTACCGGAGGCCGCACCGGTATGACGGTCAGCGTCCCAACCGCGAGCCGCCAAGCGTCGAAGGCCATGACTATGACGAGGCGAGGTCGGCCAACAGCGCCGTCTCCCGCATGAGCAGCGCCGCAGACCGCAGCAGCGGCACCGCCGCTAAGGCGCCACTGCCCTCGCCCAGTCGCAGCCCGAGGTCGAGCAGGGGCGACAGGCCCAGCTTGTCCAGCGCCAGCTGTTGCGCCGGCTCAGGTGAGCGATGCCCGGCCGCGCACCAGGCGACCACTCCCGGCTCGAGATCTTCAGCCACGGCAAGCTCGGCAAGAGACACGACGCCGTCGAGCAAGATCGGCACTCCAGCTCGGGCGGCTCGAATGAGGAAACCGACGCCGGCGGCAAGATCCGCCGAACCAAGCGCCGCGAGCCGCTCCACGGGATTGGCGACCCGTAGCTTGGTCCGGGACAGGGCTACCCCGATCACTCGGGTCTTGTGAGCCAGGTGCTCATCGTCGAGTCCGGTACCGCGGCCGGTCACCTCGTCGGCGCCGACCCCGAAGGTGGCGGCCACCAGTGCGGCAGCCGGCGTGGTATTGCCGATCCCGAGGTCGCCAAGGATCAACAGGTCGGCGCCCCTCGAGATCTCCACCGCGGCGATGCGCTCGCCGACCCGAAGAGCGCGGCGTACATCAGCGGCGTGCAGTGCGTCCTCGCAGTCGATCAGGCCAGAGGATCGCCGTACGTGGTAGGCGCTCACTTCCGGTGGGACCTCATCGAGATCGTCGTCGACTCCCACGTCGAGCACCCGCAACGCCACGCCGTGTTGCCGCGCCAACACGCTGGCGCTGGCCTTGCCGGCCACGAAGGCCCGAACCATGGCTGCGGTGACCTGGCGGGGATAGGCGGACACCCCGAAGTGCGAGATCCCATGATCACCGGCTAGCACGACGGCACGGATGTGCTCAAGGGGTCGTGGGGGGCACACACCCTGACACGCGGCCAGCCAGGCTGCGGTCGTTTCAAGCTGGCCCAGCGCCCCGGCCGGTTTGGCCAGCTGAGCCAGCCGAGTCTGCGCAGCCTCGTATGCTGCGCGCAATGGCGGATTGATCATCGGTCAAGCGGCACTCTCGGCTAGTGGCTTCACAGCGGGCCTTTGTCGCCGGTGTCTTCGAAAGATCAGTTCGGCCAACGCCACGCCGAGCACCGCCCACAGCGCCAGCCGGGTGGCGAAGCTGGCGAGCCGGAAGTCGTAGAGCAGGCTTGCCGGGAAGCCCGAGGGCACCTCGTCGTAGCCCGGCATCACGGCGATGGCCACGGAGATGGCGACCAGGTATCCGGCGATGGCAGCCAGCGAGCCGTACCAGCTGCCCCAGCGGTTCGCGGCACGCCGGCCCAGCAGGACGGCCGCAGTCCCGGCGATCACCGAGATGGCCATCAGAACGAAATACAGAGCGGTCCGTTGGCCGATCGTCTCCGCCTGACCGACGGAGGGTGGGTTGGGCGGATACGCCAGGAAAGGCACGACGTCAATCGCGACGAATCCGATGGCCGTCACCGATAGCGCCGTGCCGCGTACCCCGAGCCGGCCAAGGCGTCCCAAGGCCAGCCCAGTAAGCACGCCCACCAGCCCGCCCAAAGTGGCGCCCGCCGCAATGGTGCCAGTCAGCAGGCCGGCGCTGGCCTGGAGCCAACGGGGGACAACCGTGTCCGCCGAAGCATCGGCGTTCGTGTCGGTCTCGTGGTTGTGGCTCGTGGAGTGCTCGATGGCAATGGCAGCATCGAGTGTCGGCTCACCCACGACGAAGGCGACGCCGAAGGCCGCCAGACCGGCAATCAGGCCGGCAAGCAGACCACGGACCAGGAAATCTCGGGCGGTCAAGGGTCAGTGACAGGGAAAGCCGAGCAGGTGGCGCCCGTCGTGCAGCCATTCGTGCACCGCAGAGCCCGAGAGCAGCGACGTTGCGCCCTGCTCGGTCGCGACGAAGTAGAGCCCGGTCAGGAAGAGCAGCCCCGCGAAGATCAACCAGGGAAGAATCTGTTTGACCGAGGCGGCGGGTACGGACACCCCAGGCTCGAGCGGCATGGCCACGCTGCGTGGCTCCGACATCTGTCCTCCC
>DATFOP010000058.1:0-3471 GCA_035265505.1 Propionibacteriaceae bacterium
AAACGACACGTGCCAATGCGGCTGCTCCCCGTCCTCCACCGGCGTAAGCCACCCGATCGCGTCGGCGAACCGGGCGGTGTCGAAAGTCCGGATTGTCGCGCGCATGGATGTCGGGGTCGGATGTAGCAGCGAGATGATCGCCATATCCAGGCTGTCGAATCATCGTAGTGAATCCGAGCGCATCGAACCGCCAACCGAAAACGCGCGTGTAGAAGGCGACTGACGCTGCCGTATCCGCTGTATGGAGATCACTGAAGTTCCACCCGCCGGGTGTGTTGACGGCCTGCGCGCCCGGTCGCCGGGTCGCCTGCCATAGACGAAACGGCACACCGCCGGTGTCGACGCACGACGCGGTGCGGGCGCCATGCCCAGGCTCGGAGGCCGGCTGTGTGATACGGCCACCAGCCGCCTGGACCTGGTCCGCTGCCCGGTCGAGATCGCTGACGGCGATGTAGGTGTTCCACGCCGGCGACCTCGGCTCCGTCTCGTCAGCGGATGGCTGTGGGCCGATGCCCGCCGCGTCTTTGCCGTTGAGCTGAGCGACCTGGTAGCCCGACGGTGTGACCTCACTGACCGTCCAACCGAAGAGCTCGGCATAGAACGCGCAGGCCGCCTGAACGTCGCCCGACTCAAGGTCCACCCAACATGTGACGCCCTGAGGGTAGGTCCGCAGTGGGCTCATCGAATCCTCCTTCGTCGGAGCTCACGGTAGGACCTGGCGGTGACACTAACCGGCTTGCCTGTTGATCGGAGGTCGGTTACTCCAGCCATTCGGTGACGAACCGGGCATTGGCGTGGATATGTACCGCCTCGTACCCGTCCGGCCCCGTCTCGAACTTGTGGGGAGTATTTGGGGGAACGACGAGGACTTGTCCAGCGTGACCCTGCATTCGTTCCGATCCGACGGTGAACGTCGCCCACCCTCGTCGAATAATGAAAGTCTCGGCATAGGGATGCTGGTGCAGCCTCGGCCCGACTCCGGCCTTACTCGTGGATTCGAGGATGATCGAAACGTTGGCGTTGCCGGGGAGTTCCTCGTAATTCTCGGTCCACTCCTCGCCGTTGTCCCGGCCGTCAGCACGATCAATGACGAAGGCATCCACCAGTCGAAGCTAGCAGCTGTGCCGCTACCGGGCCCGAATGCGTAGACCGACTGCGCTCAGACCGAGTAGAAGCGGGATCGCGAGCACTACAGGCAGCACACCGCGCTCGGACATCGCTGCACGTGTCTCGACATCTATCTTCACCAGTGGACTGACCACCAGTTTCTCCGAGCCGGAGACCTCGGCGCCTTCGGGCAGCACCACGACATAGGCCGCGAACCTGCCCGCGTTGACCGCCTGAATGTCCCAGGTCAGTGTTCGGCTCTCACCCGGCTGCAAGGTCAGGCTCTGGCTGCGACTCGCGGACCAATCCTCGGGATCGACGTACACGTCGTCCTGCATGCTGGCGACGTTGAGATGCGCCAGGACATCTCCGGTTGGGGCGTTGCCGGTGTTGGCGACCTGCGTCTTGATTGTGAAGCGGCCGCCGAGCACCGTCGCGACACGCGTCTGGTCTGGCGAGATCTCGACCGTGAGTGGTGTCGCCCACGCCGGAGCTGTCGAGCAGGTCAACAGCAGAACCAGGAGGCCGGCCAGCAGGACCGCCCGTTTCATCTCTTGCCGCTTCCCACGGTCAGCTGGACGAGCCTAGGGCCCGCGATCATCAGTGCACCGCCGGCCAGCACCACGGCGAGCACAGGCGAGACAAGGAACGACAGGTCCTCGGTCAAGGGCTGGCCATGAATGAGTTGGCCCGAAATGTAGGCCAGCGCCGACGCGACGGGATTGAGCCGCTCGATCACGTCGAAAAACCAGCCCGCAGGCAAGCCGCTGGGCAACTGCGTAGGGGCGAACAAGATCACCAGCAAGAACAGGCTGAGGGCGAGGCTGATCTTGTTGGAGCTGGAAACGGCACTGATCAACAGCCCGATGCAACCCAGCCCGAGCGCGACCAGCGTGCCGACGAGAAGACCGAGTGCGAGCGCGCGAGACAGGATTCCCACGTCACGCGCCAGCAGCCAGAGGTAGGGGATGCTGACGACGTACGCTGCGAACCACAGGGACAGGCCGGCGATCAGCTTGCCCACGATGATCGCCCTGCGAGACACCGGGGTGACGAGAAGGCTTTCCAAGGTTTCGCGCTCACGCTCCCCGCTGATTCCGTCGGCCGTCACGACGAGGGTGAGCAGCACTCCCACGCCAACCACAAACTGCAGCACGAGGTTCACGGCTTCTCGTCGCTCGAGAAAGTTCAGGGCTTGATTGGTCGACGCCAGATAGGTCACCGCGCTCAGCAGAACGCTCAGACAGAAGAGCAGAGCCAGGCCGCGGCCACTCTTCCAGAGATCGCGGCACTCCTGCCCGGCGACGACCAGCCAGCCGGACTCTTCGGCTGTGCGGCCGAGATCGCGTGAACCGTAAACGTCTACGGACGTTACCGGAGCGGTCATCCGACTGACTCTCTGGTCAGCTTGAGGAAGGCGTCGGAAAGCTGGGCGCCTTCGACCTCGAACGAGAGCACCGGCACGCGCGCCCTCGCGACCGCCATCAACGCGGCATTGATGCCATCGTCGCTGCCATCTGGGTGGTCGGTGGCGGACCCAGAGAGCGCAATTCTCAGCACGTCGGGTCGTTCAGCCATCTGCGCCACGGTGAGTTCCGGCAATTCGGCCAGAGCGCTTACGGCTTCCTCTACCAGGTCGCCCGGAACCCGCAACTGTGCAAATCGCTCGACGATAGCCGCGCGGATGACCTCACCGACACTGCCGGAAACCAGCACCCGGCCCTGGTCGATAATCACGACTCGTGAGCAGGCCTGCTCCACCTCCGGCAAGGTATGCGTGCTGAGCAGGACGGTCGTCCCGCGCCCCGCGATATCGCGTACCAGGTTGAGAACCTGAGCTTGACCGGCGGGGTCGAGTCCCAGGGTCGGCTCGTCGAGAAAGACGACCGCGGGGTTGTTCACCAGTGCCCGGGCGATACCGAGTCTCTGGCGCATGCCGCGGCTGTAGCTCGAGACGGAGGAATCGGCGCGGTCGGCGAGACCGACGTGGCGAAGGAGATCATCGGTCACACTTCGAGCGCTTTGGCTGGTCCGGCCGTAGAGGCGCGCGTGGTAGCGCAGATATTCACGACCGGTTTGAGTACGGGGGTACCCGCTGCTCTCAGGCAGGACGCCGATCCGCCGCCTGATCTCGGTCGCTGAAGTCCCGGGATGACCGGCCACCCAAAACTCGCCCTTGGTCGGTGCGAGCACCGTCGTGAGCAGTCGGATCGTCGTCGTCTTGCCCGCTCCGTTGCGGCCCAGCAGTCCGACCACATCGCCCGCATTGGCCGCGAAGCTGAGGTCCTCGACGGCGCGATGTGGTCCGTAGGTCTTGGTGAGTCCTACGGCTTCGAGCGTGACGCTCATCGTGCTCCTGTGGTT
>DATFOP010000059.1:0-2762 GCA_035265505.1 Propionibacteriaceae bacterium
CCCGTTGGCGGCCCGCTCCGCGCGCCTGGCAGCCCGTACGGCATCCTGCTCGGCTTTCTCGGCGGCCTTCCTCTTCAGCCGCTCGATCACCCAGGCCGGTGCCTCCCGGAGCGGCGCGGAGAGGTCGATGCGGACCTCTGAGCCGTCCTGGTGGGTGTTCCAACCCACCACGTAGCCGAGGGTGCGGATCTCCAGGTCCGTCCCGTCCGCGCTCTTGCTGATGTTGATGATGGGGCAGTCTGCCGGCCGCTTGAACAGGAACCCGTCGTTCCGGCTCGATCGCAGCACGCCGCCCTCGACGCCCTGAGCGATGGCCTCGGCGTAGGCAGCCGGTGAGTCCGGGTCCACGAACACGATGCCGGCTGCCTTGAGGTCCAGGCCGACGCCGGCGTCCGGTTCCTGTCGCCAATGGCGGTCGATCGTCGCACTGTTCCGCGTGGCGTCGTCTACGCCGTTCCGGACCAGCTTGCTGATCGGCGCCTTCGCGATGTCATGGCCCTGGTGCGGGACCAGCTTGCCGAGTTCTTGGTCCCATCCACCGCTGCACACGCAGCCGCCGTCGCGTGCGTAACAGAGTGGTAGGACAGGGCCGAGAGCCCTGGCGATCGCCAGGGCTGCCTCGGCGTGCGTCATGGTGCCGGAGACGGTCATGTGACCACCTCCGGCGCGGGGCGTCTCCCGGAGGACCGCCCGAGATCCCGGACGCAGGGCAGCGCACGGCTAGCTCGTCGTGCTATGCTCACAGACGAACTCCTGAACCCGTGCCCTCGGTCTGCCGCCAAGCTCGGCCGAGAGCGCGGGTTTGTTCTTTGGTTAGGGCCAGTGTAGGACGCCGGCCCACTGTCCGGCGAACCGGCTCCGCCGGATGCATCCGCGCGCTGCTGCCGGAGCTGGTGCGTCGCTGCGGGCGCGCTGGTGCCGATCATGCCCCTGCCCCCGTAGTGGTGGGCCTGAAGGCCCACCGGCGCCGAGGTCGGCGCAGCATCTTGACGATGAAGGCCGCGAGACGGCAGTGAGTGAAGGCAGCAAGCCGCCAGCGACGCCACTGGTCAGCGGTGGCACGGAAGGCGCTAAACTGAGTTGTCGGACGTGTACAATTGACCCTGTCCACGTTTGACTCCTTGCCCCCGGCGGCCTGCCCTCGACAAGTAATACCAATCGCGCGTGGCCCTGCCGTATAATTTGAGCAGCACGACGACGTGAGGAACGGATGGCCCGTCGGGGACGGAAATTGACGGTGGAGTGGGCGGCGGCGGACGACGCTGCGAGCCTGTATGAGCGGTATCGGCGGGAGCGGCGACCGGACGTGCGGCCCCGGCTGCATGGGTTGTGGCTGGTGCGGACAGGTCGGACGACGCGCGAGGCGTCCGAGGTGCTGGGCGTGGACGAGCGGACGGTGCAGCGGTGGCTGGCATGGTATCGAACTGGCGGGCTGGCGCCGCTGAAGGATCGCCATGCCGGGAGCCAGGGGGCGCCGTCGTTCTTGACGCCCGAGCAGAAGGCGGACCTGGCTGCCGAGGTCGCGACCGGACGGTTCCGGACGGCGGCCGAGATCCGGGCCTGGGTGCAGGAGCGGTGGGGCGCGAGCTACACCGAGGGCGGGATGTACGCGCTGCTCCGCCGGCTGTGCTGTGCCCCAAAAGTGCCGCGCCCCATCCATGAGAAGGCCGACCACCTCGCGCAGGCGCGGTGGAAAAAGGGGGGCTCGCCACCGCCCTCGACGCGGTCGGCCTGACCGGAACGAGTCGGATCGGCTTCGCGGACGAGCTGCGCCTCGGCCTACGCGGCACGACGCGGCGCGTCTGGGGGCGGCGCGGCATCAAGGTCCGGCAGCGCCTCCAGCTCACGTACGAGTGGCGCTATCTGTTCGCGGCCGTCGACGGGCAGACCGGGCGCGTCTGGTGGAACTGGGTGCCGTCCATGAAGGCCGAGGCGCTCTGGCCGACGGTCGCCGGCATCCAGGAGTCGGACCTTCTCGACGGGCTCGTCTGGGACAACGCCCCCAGCCACCGCGACGGCGACATCACCGACCTCGACCTGGCACTCGTTGGCCTGCCACCCTACAGCCCGGAGCTGAACCCGGCCGAGCGGCTCTTCGAGGAGATCCGCCGCCACGTCGAAGGCCGGGTCTACGCCACCCTCGACGACAAGGCCGCCGATGTCCAGGCCTTCCTGGAGGAGCTCGACGCCGATCCGCCTCGCGTCCGCCGCCTCTGCGGCTGGGACTGGATCAACGACGCCATCACCTCATTGCCCACGTCGCTCGCAAATGCGGCGTAGCCAGGCGTGGTTGGTATAAGTGTGGCCAATGAGATCAGCAGCAGCGCGCTCAACGACCTTCTCCACCAGTATGTTCTCGTTGAGTGGCAAGCATCACCGACAGCCACTCCGAATCGATACGTTCTCACGTTTGCTCATCACGTACTTTTCGATTACACAGTTGCTCGCCTCCTGCTCCGAAATCCTGATCGCCTAGTCGAATCGCTTCAGAACGATCCAGATCTAGCCCTGACGATTCGCCCGAGTCTCGGCTATCGATTTCAGACCGCGTGGTGGTCAGACTCCGCAAGGCAGCAATTCTGGGATCTCGTTCTTCAGGTGTCACGAGTAGACAGCATCCCAGAGATTGGTAAGCTCATCGGTGCCACTGTGGCGGCCGATCTTGCAGACCGCATCTCGGACTTTGCTCCAGTTCTCCGAGCACTTGGTGACACCGCGCCTGAGTACAAAGAGGCGGCCGAACGGACGGTGGGGCACGTTGT
>DATFOP010000060.1:0-3146 GCA_035265505.1 Propionibacteriaceae bacterium
CTCTCCAGCTGGGCGATGGTCCCCCCGGGCCACGGTTCGCTGGCCGGATCCTCGACCCGAGTGCCCTTGACCAAGTCATAGGGGAAATAGAGGTCCGCAACCTGAACCGGCTCATCATCCGCGAACAGTCGGAACCCCCGCGCAAGCACGCGGGTACCCTTGCTGAGCTTGAGGCGGTCGGCGATCTCGGGTGGCGCCTCGACCACCGCATGGCGCCGCACCTCGAGCCTCGGGGTTCCGCCGGTAGCGAGGTCCGCCGGGAAAGGCGTTCTGTCGGCATGGCGGCGTGCGTGGAGGAAGCGGTCGGCCGAAAGGCGGTAGCGCGTCGGGCGCCGACGGACGAAGACGCCCCGACCCTGCCGCACGTCGACCAGCCCTTCGGCCTTGAGCTGCGCGACGGCCTGGCGAATCGGCCCACGGGAGATGCCGTATTCGTGGATGAGTTCGCTCTCCGAGGGCAGTAGGCTCCCGGGCGGCAGCTCCCCGCTCAGGATGCGGACGCGCAGGCTATCCGCGAGCTGCTGGTAGACGGGGCGTGGATCGGCCGGGTAGATCGGCACCAGGCGAAGGCTCCCTCGGCGGATCTCGACGTCGGGGACGACTACCTTACCTTCCCGAGTGCGCACGACATACGAGGGTCGCACATGGGCCGGGAAGGCAAGGTAGCCGTAGAGGGCCGTGGCGCTCATGGGTCTTTGCCCTTCCGACGCGCTCACTGGCACCACCGGCACCAGCCGCCGCAGCCTAAGCCGTGGCACCGCACGCAGTAGCAGATCTGAGGCGCGAGCCTCGCGTCGACCAGCAGACAGGCCAGGAGCCACCAAAGCGCTCGCATCTCTCTCACCCCGATCGGACGGCGGCGGTGCGGCGTTACCGGACTGTGTGGCGGCCGTCGCACCATTGGTCGGTCACGAAGTAAGGAGACGACCTGGACGGAGCGGTTGAGACCGCCGTTTCTCACTAAATGGTGCGAAACGGTGCGGTAGGATGCCGTTCAGGCCGTAACAGTGGAGAGGTCAGCCGATGACGCCTGGCTCCGGTGAACTGATCTACCAGGAGCGCCGCCGGCGTGGTTGGAGCAAGCCCCGGCTATGCGACGAGATCCAGGCGTGGGAGTACCAACACGGAAATGGTGACGTCCTTGGCCTCAACCCAAACTATGTCCGGGAGTGGGAGAGCGGCGAACGCTCGGTCAGCGACTTCTACGCGCCGAAGCTGTCAGCGGTCCTGGGTATCCCGCTCGGAACCTTCGTCGACCGGCGCACACGCCGCGGTAGGGCGGCAGGGCCGAGCGAAGGGGGACAGGGGGGGCCAGCGTTGGCGATGGTGGCCCACGTTGCGGGAGCTACCGCCGAAGCGTCTCTTGTGCCCCTGGGGGTGCGGGAGCGGCTGCTGCAGCAGTGGGCCGACCTGGCCATGCTCGGCCCTCTCGGGCAGCGGCTGCTCGCCAAGATCCTTGAGCCTCGGAGAACTCTGATCATGGACCGGCGGACCATCATCAAGCTGCTCGGTACGGCCTCGAGCGCGGCCTTGCTGGAGCTGCTGCGAGACTCTGGTGTCGTCGCCTCGGCGGAAGCCCAACCACCGCTCGTGCTCGACCCGACGAGCACGTACGTCGTCGACTCGCTGGCGTTGCGCTATCAGCACATGTACCACTCGACCGCGCCAGCCGAGCTGATGATCCCGGTCACCGCGCACCTCGAGCTGGTTGACGAGCTGGCCAGCACCGCACCCACTGGCCCGCAGCGGCAGCAAGTCCTCCGCAACCACAGCCAGGTTGCCCTGCTCGCCGGCCGCCTGTCGTTCTTCGACCTGCACGACCCAGGCACCGCACGCGCCTACTACGGCATGTCGCTGGACTCGGCCCGCGAGGCAGGCGATCCGCACCTTGAGGCGGTCACGCTTGGTCACATGAGCTTCGTAGCGGCCGCCACGCGGAGCTTCCGTGCGGCGATCGACCTGCTCGAGGGCGCTAACGAGCACGCCTCCGGGAGCACGATCGTGCCGTCGTGGCTGGCGGCCGTGGAATCCGAGATCCGCTCGAAGGCCGGCGAGACGAGCGCTGCCCTGGCCGCGGTCGAGCGCGCCGAGGCGGCACTCGTCCCCGCCAAGGAGATCCCTACCTGGATGGACTACTACGACGCAACCAGGCTCAACGGCTTCAAGGGCTTCGCCTGCCTTGCGGCCGGCCAGGTCGACCAAGCGGAGACGGCCCTGCAGACTGCCATCGCGTGCCTGGATGCGGGTGCGGTGAAGCAGCGCTCGGTGCTGCTGACCGACCTCGCGACCGCATATGTCCACCAGGGCGAGGTCGACAAGGGTTGTGAGCTCGCCAGCGAGGCGGCCGTGACGCTCACCCGGGCCGGGTACGAGACGAGCGCCGAGCGGCTGCGCGAATTCCGCCAACTCGTGCGGCCGTGGCAGGATCGTGGATCAGTAAAGGATCTAGATGAGCGCCTTAGGCTTGTCTGACCACGTCCGGAAGGAAACATTCCTTGCAACAGCGACAGGAACGCGCACCGACCTTGCGTGCGGTCGTCTTTGACATCGGTGAGACGCTCATCGACGAGTCGACCGAGTATGGGGCATGGGCAGACTGGCTCGGGGTGCCTCGGCATACCTTCTCGGCCATGTTCGGCGCGGTCATCGCCCTCGGCGACGACTACCGTGACACCTTCCAGCACTTCCGACCCGGGTTCGACCTGGCGGTCGAGCGGCTCCGCCGCGAGGACGCCAGCGTCCCCGAGCACTTCGACGATTCTGACTTTTACCCGGACGTACGACCCTGCCTGACGGCGCTCAAAGAGCTAGGCTTCCTGGTCGGCGTCGCCGGCAACCAGACCGCTCGCGCTGAGCAGCTGTTGCGGCAGCTCAACCTCCCTGTGGACTTCATCGGCACGTCGGCCGGGTGGGGCGTCGAGAAGCCGTCGCCGGCGTTCTTCGAGAAGGTCATCAGCGAGTGTGGCTTTCCACCAGGCGAGATCGCTTATGTCGGAGATCGTCTCGACAACGATGTACTCCCCGCACTCAGTGCCGGCATGATTGCGGTGTTCCTACGTCGCGGGCCGTGGGGGTACATCCACGCCATGCATCCCGACTCGGCGAAGGCGCATCTGCGGGTCAAGTCACTCGACGAGCTACCTCAG
>DATFOP010000061.1:0-2713 GCA_035265505.1 Propionibacteriaceae bacterium
ACATCGCGGGCATGGTCGGCGACGCGAAGCGTGCAGTCGCGTGGCTGAAGGCCAACGCCGCCGAATACGGCGTGGACCCGGATCGGATCGTTCTCGGCGGCGCATCAGCCGGTGGCCACGTTGCCCTCCTGGCCGCGTACACGGCTGGGCATCCGGAGCTGACGCCCGCAGACGTGCGCGACGCCGATACGTCTGTCCGTGGCGTGCTAGGCTGGTACAGCCCAGTGGACCTTGCCGCGTGCTACGAGCATTACGAAAACGCCACGCTGGCGGAGATGATGCCGGACCGGCCGGACTGCAATACCCCGCCGTCGCCGTTGATGCGGCGGCTGCTGGGTGCCGACGCCGAACGGCTTGGCTTCCAGAAAGTCCCTGCTGGCCGGTTGGACTGGATCGTCGGCGGCAGTCCGCAGCAGGTCCCCGAGCGGTATGCGCTGCTTTCGCCGATCACGCACGTGCGTGCCGGCTGTCCACCAACCCTCTTGATGCAGGGCCGGGTCGACATCATCGTCCCACCGGGTCCAAGTGTCGAGATGCAGGAAAGGCTGAGGAGGGCGGGTGTGGAGGCGGCGCTGCTGTTGCTCCCACACGCCGATCACGGGTTTGATCTGTTGGGGACCAACTGGTCGCCCATGGCCAGACAGGCCCTCTGGCATGCTGAGCGATTCCTGGCCCTCATGGCCGGTCCCGAGGAGTTCCGGCCTGTAGACTCCGAGCGGAGGAGCACATCGCACGGAGTGGCAGGTATTGCGCCTGCCGAAGCCTGACGCCGACCGCTGGGTCTTTGGTAGCGCGAAACGCCGAGATAGTGCCCTGTCGAGCCGATTTCTGCGCTTGGTAGGATACTGCCGACGTTGGCTAAATACCGCTATCGGACACTGAGAGTGCTCCCAGGGCGGTTGTTGGGCGTGTTGGCTCTTTTGCTCGACTTGATCAATCTAACTCAGCAAGACAATCAATCTTGATCACGACGGCCTTACTGCTCGGCGCTAACGTTCACTTGAAAGGTCCACAAGTAGGATCAATATATACTCCTATATCGGAGCAGAAGAAGGTGATCGAGATGTTCACCGGATCAAAGCCGAAGGCAGGCCTTATGCTGCGCCCCTGGCACCTGCTCGGCATCTACGCCGTGTTGCTCGCTCTCTACGTTACCTTACTCCATCCCTGGCTGATGAACTGGGGCGCGACCGAGGCCGAGCAGCGCATGGCCCTGCCGGGTGATGAGGTGGCGACCAGCCCGAATACGGCGTACTTCACCCGCGCGATCACGATCAACGCCCCCGCCGACGAGGTCTGGCCCTGGATCGTCCAGATCGGCCAAGACCGAGCCGGCTTCTACAGCAACGATTGGCTCGAGAACATCTTCCTCGCCGATATCCATAATGCGAACGTCATCCACCCCGAATGGCAGCGACGCCAGCTTGGCGATGTGGTCCCCCTGGTGCCGCCCGACTATCTCGGTGGTCTACCGGCCAAGTACTTTGTCGGTGAGCCTGGTGCCACTATCGGGCCGCACATCTGGCTGCTCCAACCGGGTCGAGCGATCGCCGACACGCCGGGCCGGTTTGTCCTTGTGCCAATCGATGATCACACAACCCGGCTGCTCTTACGGGAGTCGATCGAGGCCAACACACCAGGTGGAGGGGCACCCGGAGTCGTCGCCGGGCGGCTAGTCTGGGATCCGATGCACTTCGTGATGGTGCAGCGGATGCTGCAGGGCATCAAGGAGCGCGCCGAGGGGCAGCCCCTGGTCCCGCCCGCTCTGGAGGTGGCCGCCCGGATCGGCTGGGTGCTCGCCGGGCTGGGCCTCACGGGCCTCTTCCTCATGCGGCGCCGAGGCTACCTGTGGTTGCTGATCCCGCTTGCCGCCGCGAGCCCGTCCCTCGCGTTCACCGGCGACCCCAACGCGGCCCTGGCCGGCTTCCTGGCGGTGGGGATCACCGTCTGGGGCGCGCTCCTCTTCGGTCGAAGGTGGTGGGCACGCTACGCCCTGATCGGGGCGGGAGTGCTCCTGGTCCTGGTGCTCGCTGCCGACGCGTACGTCCTCGTCGGTGTGCTGTTCGATCCGATCATCGCGGCGGTCCTTCTTGCCATGCTGCGCAATCGAAGGCAGGACGCCATAACTGAGACGATCCTCACGCGCTGGGGGGCGAGAGGCAAACACGTTTAGCGATGCGAGGCCACCCGCGCAGAAAGCATGCCCGGAGCACTACGGATTCTTAGGGCTGGCGGCGAGCCTCTGGCGACGGTACGGGATACGCGGCCAGGAAGACAGCAGGGTGTGAGGCAGGTCTTGCGCCCGGCTTCTCGCTCCCGTCTCGCAACTTCTAGGTCGGAGAGCTGGCGATTCAGATCCACGGTGGCACCAGAGCAGGAGGTGATGACCTATGTTGAAGTGGCTCTTCGCGGCGCTTCTGGTATTACAGGCCCACTTTGCGGCTTCGTACCTTGTTCCCCTGGATAGAGAAGCCCAGGGGACGTTTGGCGGCCTGCTGAGGTGGGCCTGGCCCTGGGCAATCGGCGACGGTGGGCTGCTGGGCCGAATCCCGGCCTCTGGCGATTACCCGGTCTCCGGAGTCTTCCTCGCTGGGAGTGCGGCAGGGCTCTTTTTCCTCGCTGCCCTGGCGGTGGTAGGGATTTGGGTTCCGTTTGGCTGGTGGAGGGTGCTGGCTATGGGAGGAGCCATCCTGTCGCTCTTTCTGATGGTGGG
>DATFOP010000062.1:0-8496 GCA_035265505.1 Propionibacteriaceae bacterium
CCGGGGCCTGCTGGACGGTGCGCTGCGCGATATCACCGACGAGATGTTGTCCGCCGCCGCCAACGCCATCGCGGACCAGGTCCATCCCGACGAGCTCAACCCGAGCTACATCATCCCGAGCGTCTTCGATGCCTCGGTCGCGCCAGCCGTCGCAGCTGCCGTACGGGAAGCCGGCAGCTCAGCCTGACAGCTGGCGGTCGGCATACGAAGCTTGCTCGAGTTGTCGGCGACGGCCACTGATTTCTCTTCCGCCATGTGACGGCCGGCCGGCCCGCACCCATGGCCGGACCCTGCGGAGACGGATCATCTCGTCGTGGAGCCGGTTGAACATCCTCCCGAGCTGTCATGCCTATCGCCTATCCAGCGTCTTTCCGCACAAAGCCATACATCTTGAGCAGGTTGGCCGATCGTTCCTTCATCTGTGGCCTTGTGCGGAAAGATGAACCCTGTACGGACAGGGCGTACCGCACCTGTGGCCTTGTGCGGAAAGACGAACCTGATACGGGGCACGGCGTCCGCACCAGTGGCCTTGGGCGGAAAGACGAACCCCCGTACGGGGCACGGCGCACCGCACCTGTGGCCTTGTGCGGAAAGACGAACCCCGCTCGCTTGACCGCTCGGAAAGAACCAGGTGCGAGGATTGGTGCCAACCGCCGAGGGACGTTGGTCCTGGCGGGCTGGGTCGCCATACCCTGCCCTGGGGCGGTCGCCTCAGCAAAGCTGGTTAATGAACCGATGTGTGGGGAGGGGCGAGATGACCGAGCCGGAAGGGTTCTGGCTGGCCATGTCCGGGGGCGCTGGGGCCCGGATTCTCGATCGCGTGGAGTGCCTAAACCTGCTGCCCGCGAAGCGGGTCGGCCGGCTCGGCTATGTCACCGACGATGGTCCTCGGATCGTACCGCTGAATTACGCCACGACCCCGGACTCGATCGTTGTCCGTACGCTGGCCTACGGGGAGGTCGCTCGGAGCGCACTTGATCAACGAGTCGCCTTCCAGATCGACGACATCGACGAGTTCCGGCAGACGGGCTGGAGCGTGCTGGTTGTGGGTACCGCGAGACTGGTCAGCGTGGAAGAGCTCAAACAGATCCTTTATTTCGGCGCGCCCGAGCCCTGGGTCGGCGGACCGCGAACGCTGTTCTTACGCATTCCCATGACGACAGTCACCGGCCGGCAGGTGATGGCGACATGACCGCAAGCACGCCCACGATCGGTCGCGTCCTGGTCGCGTACTCCTCGAAGATGGGTTCCACCGCAGAGATCGCCGAGGCGATCGGCGAGGAATTGCGCAAATCTGGTGCTGAGGTGGACGTCAGCGACGCCCGGACCGCTGGTCCGCCGTTCGAGTACGACGCCGTGGTGCTGGGCAGCGGGGTTTACGCGGCGCGCTGGCTCAAACCGGCGCGGCGGTATCTGAAGCAGAACCGCAGGCAGATGGCTCATCGGCCAACGTGGCTCTTTCAGAGCGGGCCCTGCGGCGAGGGCGCCCAAACGCAGCGGACCGAGCCGAGTCCCAAGATGGCCGCCATCGCACGTGAGATCGGCGTCGATCCGCCCATGGTGTTCGGCGGCAATCTGGATCCGGCCCGGGCCAAGGGCCGCATCGCCAAGTGGGTGGCCAACAGCGATGCCGCCGGGGACTACCGCGACTGGGACCAGATCCGCAGCTGGGCCGCATCGATCGCCCAGCGGCTAGCCGCGGAACCGCGCGAGAGACCGCAACCTGAAAGGTGACCGCTCCTCGAAGCGGCCCGTGCCGCGTGTTCGGGCTGCGCAGTGCCTCGATTCTCCGCCCCCCGGAGAATCGACCAGGACCACTCCGCTCCAATACCGGCCCAGGGCCTGAGCCTCGTTAGGGTGTCACTGGGAGGTACGGGGAGTGAACGACCGTTCGGTGTTGATCTTGGTGATCGGCATTCTCATCGCCATTGTCCTCGTTGTCGCCGGGTTCGTCATCCCGATCTTCCTCACCGGCGGTGCTGGCTCCCGACGGCCCAGTCCCCGACCGAGAACCCGCGTCTTTGCGGACTCGCCGGCCGGTCACCTCATCGTGGGCTTCGGCTACCTCTATCCGCAGATCGATTTCGTGCGCAGCCGGGGCAGCGTGCAGAGGCGAATGCGCCGTGCCATCCAGCGTGTCGACGCTGTGGATCCCTACACCGGTGCGCGCCGCATAGGCTCCGCCTTGCTGCAGGCCGGACTGGTAGACCCAGGCCTGCCTTCGCCCGCAGAGGAAGAAGGGGTGGCCTGGTCGTCTCCCGAGGCCGAGTCCTCGTGGACGCCGGGCACAGATGAGCCCGAAGCGATCTGGGAGCCGAGCGAACCGGTCGTCCAGCCGCCGACGCCGATCGATGACGTACCCGGCTTGCCGTCCGGAGCCGAGGGCATTTGGACGCAGGCGGAGCCAGAAGCAGAGTTTCCGGCACCATTTGACGAGCCGGAAGCATCCAGCTTCGACCGGCCTCGTGACGACCGATCAAGGGATACTGAATGAGCGACCGTGGGCCGGACACCGGGGGATACAAGGATCCGCTGCAGGTTTACGCAGAAGCCGACGCGGAGACTCGGACGGTGATCGAGAAGGAGCTGGACCGGATCAACGATCTTGATCGGCGCCATGCTTCGCTCAATTCGCAGGGACTGCTGTACGGGGTGATCATCACGCTGGCGTTCCTTACCGCCTGTGTCTACCTGATCGCCACCGGTCACGGCATCGAAGGAACGGTGCTCGGCGTGATGTTCATCGTTGGATTGGTGGCCATCCTGGCGGTGGGTCGGCGGCGCTGACAAGGTAGAACAGTGACCCATGGATTACCGCACTCTTGGGCGCAGTGGATGCGCCGTCTCCAATCTCTGCCTCGGCACGATGACCTTCGGCGAGGAAACTGACGAAGCCGGCGCCCACCAACAACTTGACGCTTTCGTCGCTGTCGGCGGCACGCTGGTCGACACCGCCGATGTCTACAGCGGCGGCACCAGCGAAGAGATCATCGGCCGCTGGTTTGCCAGCCGCCCGGCCGACATCACCGATGCCGTGGTCCTGGCCACCAAGGGTCGGTTCCCGACCGACGACTCGCCCAACGGGTTAGGGCTGTCCACGCGGCACCTCACTCGGGCGCTCGACGCCTCGCTGAAGCGCCTCGGGCTGGAAAACATCGACCTCTATCAAGTACATGCCTTCGATCCCTGGACCCCGCTCGAGGAGACGTTGCGTACGCTGGACGGCTTCATCCGAGCGGGCAAGATCAACTACTACGGACTGTCGAACTTCACCGGGTGGCAGCTCACGAAGGCGATTTATCTGGCGGGGTCGATGAACCTGGCCGAGCCCGTAACGCTGCAGCCGCAGTACAGCCTCATTGTCCGCGAGATCGAGTGGGAGATCGTGCCCGCGGTGCTGGACGCCGGGATGGGCATGCTGCCCTGGGGGCCGCTCGGCGGCGGCTGGCTTTCCGGCAAGTACTCCCGTGATCAACGGCCGGCGGGTGACACGCGCCTGGGCGACAATCCCGACCGCGGTATGGAGGCTTACGACCGTCGCGGTACCGACCGTACCTGGCAGATCATCGATGCCGTGCAGAGCGTTGCGGAGGCCCGGGAGGTCTCAATGGCGGAGGTTGCGCTGGCGTGGGTGACAGATCGCCCGGGCGTGACGTCGACCATCCTCGGCGCACGGACAACCGAGCAGCTGATGACCAATCTGCTGGCCGCCGACCTGCACCTGTCACCGGAGGAGACCGATGCGCTCGACAAGGCGAGCGATCTTGGTGCAACCGATTACCCGTACGGCGAGATGGGCGTGAAGCAGCGCGAACGCGAACTCAGAGGCAGCTAGCAGGTACCTGCCGGACCCTTGCACGAATCGCTGCTTCTGTTACGGGTGTAACGTTGGCAGACGTGACAGATGTTGCTCGGGGCTCGGCGGCGCGATGGCTAGTGCTGCTTCCCCGAATACCAGCGGAACCGGCTCGACATCGCATGGCACTGTGGCGAGACCTGCGACGCTCCGGGGCGGTCCTGCTGGGACAGGCGAGTTGGGCTGTACCCAACCTGCCGGCAGTTCGACCCCTGCTTGAGCGGATTGCCGAGCTCATCGAAAACGCTCAAGGATCACTGCTCGTCCTGGATGCGGACGGTCACTCAGACGAGGACGCTCGCCGGTTGGAGCAGCTGTACGTCGATGCCCGGCAGCAGGAGTGGTCGGAGTTCGAAGCAGACTGCGACAAGTACGTTGCCGAACTCCACCATGAGGAAAGGATTGGCAAGTACACCCTCGCTGAGCTCGAGGAGGAAGACCAGAGCCTGGATCGGCTTCGCCGCTGGTACCGCGAGCTCCGCAGTCGCAATCTCCTCGGCACTCCCGCCCTCACTGACCCCGCGACTGCTCTGAAGATCTGCGAGGAGCGGTTCGAGACCTACGCCGAGCACGTCTATGCCGCGCTCAGCAGCCCAGCCTCCTGAGTAGGACTCCGGGCCGGAGGTCAGCATGTTCAGACCGCACGATTGGCTTGACCGTGTCTTTGAGATCGGCATCATCGGCAAGGGCATCAATGGGGCCGCTGAGCTGCTCGGCGGCGTCCTGCTCTTCCTGGCGAGTCCCGATCGAATTCGGCACATCGCCGTACTCCTGACCCAAGGAGAACTGTCGGAGGACCCGCACGATCTGATCGCCAGGCACCTTCTACACAGCGCGGATGCCCTCACAGGCGGTGCAGTGCGCTTCGGCGCCATTTATCTGCTGGCCCACGGCGGAGTGAAGGTCGTGCTGGCCATCGCCCTGCTCCTCGACAAGCTGTGGGCCTATCCCTGGATGATCGGATTTCTGAGTTTGTTCATCGGCTACCAGATGTACCGGATCGCGCTGCACCCGTCCGCCGGCTTGATCGCCCTCACCATTTTCGATGCCGTGGTCCTCGCGCTGACTGTGGGCGAATACCGGCGCCAGCGACAGCATCGGAAGGAGTACGCCGGTGCAAGAAAAGTCGGCTGACGTGGCGAGTGAGCGCTCCGCATTGGCCGGCGCGAGCTGGTCACCGTGGCGAGCGGTGATCGGGTTCGGCGTGGTCAGCCTGTTGGCCGACATGGTCTACGAAGGAGCCCGATCGATCACGGGACCCCTACTGGCATCGCTGGGCGCCTCCGCGGTGCTGGTCGGGCTCATCACCGGCGCGGGTGAGGCGATGGCACTCCTGCTGCGGGTGATTTTCGGATCCTGGGCCGACCGAACCGGCCGCTACTGGAGCATCACCTATGCCGGATACGCGGTGACAGTCGTCTGCGTGCCGCTGCTGGCCATCACCCCCTTCGTGGCCACCGGCGGCTTGGTGCTTGCCTGCTTCCTGATCTTGGCCGAACGGTTTGGCAAAGCCGTACGCAGTCCGGCCAAGACCGCCCTGCTGGCCCATGCAGCCGGAGCGGTCGGACTTGGTCGCGGCATGGGTGTTCACAAGGCTCTCGACCAGGTCGGTGCAGTATCCGGACCACTCCTGGTCGCTGCAGTAGCCGCTGTGGCAGGAGCGCTCTGGCCGGCGCTGGCGGTTCTGATCATTCCCGGCACGGCCGCTCTGCTCGTCCTGGCCTGGATACGGCATCGGATGGGCGACCCCGATCCCCCACCGGACGATCGGTCCGACCCCTCCGCCAGCGTCGCTGCCAAGACGGTTCGGTCGCCAGAACGTCGACTGCTCAGGGGTGCCCGCCTTCCCGTCTCATTCTGGCTTTTCGCCTCCGCGGCAGGGGCCGCGACCGCCGGTCTGGTCACCTTCGGTGTGATCTCCTACCACCTGACCACGGATCACGTCGTTCCGGTCGCCACGATCCCGCTGATCTACGCCGCGGCCATGGCGGCCGAGGCTCTTGCGGCCCTGGCCACCGGAAGCCTGTTCGACCGCATCAAGGGCCGCACCCTGCTCGTGCTGCCCTTCCTGGTCGCCGCCGTTCCGGTGCTCGCGTTCAGCACCTCGCCACTGATCGCCATCCTCGGTGTGGTGATCTGGGGAACCGCCATGGGCATCCAAGACTCCACCGTGAAAGCGCTGGTTGCCGATCTGGTTCCCTCGACCAGGCGAGCAACCGCGTACGGCGTGTTCGCTGCCGTTCAGGGTGGCGCGGCGATGGCGGGCGGGGCGATGGCGGGCGCGCTCTACCAGGAGTCCCTGCCGATCTTGATCGCAGTCGTTGGCATCACCCAGATCGGCACCCTCGTTCTTCTCTTGGCCACCCTGCGCGCTCGGTGACCGCTAGATCGCCTCCACTCAGGACGCCGGAACGGCCCCCCGTTCGGGCAGGGCTACGTCGATGCTCGCGGCGCCGCGGGAGGGCCGCACCCACACCGGTGCACCTTGGCGGAGATTCAGCGCCTCGACCTGTCCCGGGGTGAGCTGCACCCAGAAGCCGGAGTCGCCGCTGCGCAGATCGGCTCGCACCTCGAAACCGACACGTTGCAACCGCTCCACCTGGGCCGGGACAGTCGCATCGTGAGGACTGTCGAAGACGTCGATGTCGTGGGGGCGCAGCAAACGGCCGTGCAGCCGGGTGATCGGGCCGAGGAATTCCATCACGAACTCGTTCGCCGGGCGGTCGTACAAGTCGTTGGGCCCTCCAACCTGCTCGACTCGGCCGGCATTGATCACGACAAGTTCGTCGGCGACCTCGAGCGCCTCTTCTTGATCATGCGTGACGAAGACCGTCGTGACGTGGACCTCGTCGTGAAGTCGACGCAACCAGTCACGCAGCTCCTTGCGGACCTTGGCGTCCAAGGCGCCGAAGGGCTCGTCGAGCAAGAGCACGTTCGGCTCGGCGGCCAACGCCCGTGCCAGCGCCATCCGCTGCCGCTGGCCACCGGACAGCTGGGACGGCAACCGGTCACTGAACTGATCGAGATGCACCAGTTCGAGCAGCTCATGTACCCGCCGGCGGATCTCCGCTCGAGGACGCTTACGCACCTCGAGCCCGAACGCGACGTTGCGATACACGCTGAGGTGCTTGAAGGCGGCGTAGTGCTGGAAGACGAATCCGACGTTGCGACGCTGTGGCGGCAGCGAGGTGGCGTCGGCGCCGTCGATGCGGACCGTCCCACTGTCGGCTTGATCAAGTCCGGCGATGATCCGCAGCAAGGTCGATTTGCCGCCTCCGCTAGGACCGAGGAGCGCGGTCAGCTGACCGGTACGAACGTCGACGCTCACGTCGTCGAGGGCGACGAAGTCGCCGAATCGCTTGGAGATGTTCAGCGCCTGGATTCCCACGATCGGCTCCTACGTCCGTTCCTTCGGTCGCAAGATCGCGACCACGATGATGCACACGATCGCCACGGTCACCATGACGAAGCTGATGGAGTACGCGCCCTGCTCGTCGAGGTCGTTGTAGCGCTGAGCCGCGAGTAGCGGCATCGTCTGGGTAGAGCCCAGCACGTTCCCCGCAACCACCCGCACGGCGCCGAACTCTCCGAGCGATCGGGCCAGGGTGAGTACGACCCCGTACGCCAGCGCCCACCGCACACTCGGCAAGGTGAGACGCCACAGCCGCTGCCAGGCGTTCGCCCCCAGCGACCTGCCCGCCTGCTCTTGTTCGAGCCCGATTTCCTCCAGCACGGGGATCAGCTCCCGCACGACGAGCGGGAGGGAGACGAAGCAGGTAGCCAGCACGATGGCGGGTTCGGCGTAGATGATCTGAAGCCCCACATCCTGCAACGACCCGCCGAACCAGCCGTTACGCCCGTACACCAAGATCAAGGCCAGTCCGGCCACCACGGGGGATACGGACACCGGCAGGTCGATCAAGGCGTTGAGCACACTCCGGCCCGGGAACCGGTACCGCGTCAGCAGCAGGGCCGCCGTCAGACCGAACACCGTGTTGATCAGCACCGCCACGGCGGCGACCCGCAGCGACAAGCCGATCGCGGCGAGTGCCTCGGGGGAGGTAACAGAGTCCACGAAGGCGGCGATGCCGTCTTCGAAGGTGCGCAAGATCATGACTCCGAGCGGCAGCACGACCAGCAGCGTCACGTAAAGGATGGCGACCAGCCGCAACGTCCACCGGGTCGCGGTCTGCCGATCCTGGCTCGTGGCGCCGCCGGCGGAGGTGCGGATCTCAGCCACGATTCGCCGCCCTTCGCTGCAGAATTCCCAACAAGATGATCACGATCAAGGCAACAATCAGGAGCACTGTAGCCACCGCGGAGGCACCAGCCAGGTTGTCGTTCTCGATCTGGCCGAGCATCCGCACCGACGCCACCTCCGTGCGCCTCGGCAAGCTGCCGGAGATCAAGACCACCGAGCCGAACTCGCCGAGTCCCCGGGCAAAGGACAGCGCCGCGCCCGCCGCCATCGCCGGCGCGATGTTGGGCAAGATCAGCCGGACGAAGATCGTGAACTTGCTGGCACCGAGCGAGGCGCCCGCTTCCTCCACGTCGAGATCCAGCTCCTCCAGCACCGGCTGCACGGCGCGGACAACGAACGGCAAGGTGACGAAGAGGAGCGCGATGAAGATCGACCACCT
>DATFOP010000063.1:0-5348 GCA_035265505.1 Propionibacteriaceae bacterium
CCGCCGGTTTGATACCTGATCCGTTCGACGGCGACAACGAGTCGCTGCTGGCCTGGATCGGCCGAACAGACTGGATCTATCGAGCAACGTTCGAATGGGAGGACTCCGAACACACGCGTACGGACCTGGTAGCGGAAGGCCTCGACACGGTCGCCACCATCACCCTGAACGGTCGGGAGGTTGCCCGGACGGAGAACCAGCATCGCAGCTACCGGTTCGAGGTCTCCGACCTTCTCGTCGCCGGCCACAACGAGCTGGAGGTGGCTTTTGCGGCACCGGTGCTCGAAGCGGAGCGCCGTGCCGTCGAGACTGGCCATCGACCACACCACTACCCACACCCGTTCAACGCCATCCGCAAGGCGGCCTTCAGTTACGGATGGGACTGGGGGCCGGATCTTGCGGGCGTCGGGATCTGGAAACCGATCCGGCTCGAATCCTGGTCGACTGTCCGGCTCGCCGGCGTACGCCCCTTGGCGACGTTCGACGGCAGCAATGGGCTCCTCGAGGCCCATGTCGATCTTGAGTGGTTGACGTCGGAGCACCGGTCCGGTGCGAATCTGAGTGTGCAGGTGGCCGGCTTGGCGACTTCAGCCGAGGTCCAACCTGGGCAAACGTCCGCCGTGCTGTCGCTGGTCGTCCCCGACGCCGAGGCCTGGTGGCCGAGAGGCTACGGCAATCAGTCGCTGTACGACGTTTCGGTCGACCTGACGGTCGACGGACAGCGGTTGGGCGGTTGGCAGGCACGGGTGGGTTTCCGCACGGTCACCTTGAGCACGGAGCCGGACGAGTCCGGCAGCGAGTTCGTGATTTCGGTGAACGAGACGCCGATCTTCGTCAAGGGCGCTAACTGGTCTCCCGGTGACGCGTTCTTGACCCGGCTCAGCCGCTCGACCTATGAACGTTCGATCACCGACGCGGTGGAAGCCGGGATGAACCTGATCCGGGTCTGGGGCGGCGGCATCTACGAGACCGACGACTTCTACGACGTATGCGACGAGCTCGGAGTGATGGTCTGGCAGGACTTCCTGCTCGCATGCGCGACCTACAGCGAGGAGGAACCGCTGTGGGGCGAGTTCGAAGCGGAAGCACGGCAGGCGGTGGCTCGACTCGTCAAGCACCCCAGCCTGACCATGTGGAACGGTGGGAACGAGAACATCTGGGGCTTTGTGGAGTGGAACTGGCGTGCCCCGCTGGCTGGGCGAACCTGGGGCGACGGTTATTACACCGAGTTGTTCCCGACGATCGTCGCGCAGCTGGATCCGCGCGCGCCGTACATGCCGGGAAGTCCGTTCTCATTCGCCAAGTACCACCATCCCAATGACCACCGGCACGGCACCGTCCACGTCTGGGACGTGTGGAACTTCGTGGACTACAGCAAGTATCGCGATCGGACGGCACGATTCGTCTCGGAGATGGGCTTCCAAGGACCACCGGCCTGGTCCACGCTGACCTCGGTCGTCCACGACGAGCCGATGGACCCCAATGGCCATCAGATGCTGGTGCATCAAAAGGCGATCGATGGCAATCTCAAGCTGGAGCGCGGAATCGGCGACCATCTGCCGATGTGGCCGACTGAGCCGCAGGTCGACATCGACGACTGGCATTGGACCACGCAGCTCAACCAGGCCCGCGCCGTGGCCTTCGGGATCGCGCACTTCCGCAGCCACTATCCGCTCAACCGCGGCACGGTGGTGTGGTCGCTCAACGACAACTGGCCGGTGATCTCGTGGGCCGCAGTCGATGGCCGTGGGATCCGCAAACCACTGTGGTACGCGCTCCGAGACCTCTCTGCGGACCGTTTCATGACGATTCAGCCGAGGTCGGAGCAGGGTGGGGAACGTCCGACCCTAGTGCTGCACAACGACTCGTCTGCCCCGTGGAGCGGCGAGGTGATGATCAGCCGTCGTCCAACGCTGGGCGGGGGCGAGCCGCTCGCGCAGCAGCAGGTGTCGTTCGACCTCCAGCCCCGGTCGGCTACGACCATCCTGATCAACGACGACGTGCTGTCGGCGCTGCAGCCCACGCACGAGTACCTGGTTGCCCGTGAGCAGTCGGCATCCGCCGCCTATTGGTTCTTCGTGGAGGACCCGCAGCTTCAATTGGCGACGCCTGGGGACGCATTAGAGGTCGACGTTGAGCGGACCGGATCGGGTTACGCTGTGCGCGTCTCAGCTTCGTCCTTGGTCAAGGACTTGACCCTGTTCCCCGATCGGCTCGATCCGCTGGCTGGTGTCGACACCGCGCTGGTGACATTGGATGCGGGCCAAAGCCATGCCTTCCTGGTGAACTCGACGTTGGCCGACCTTGATGTGGCGGCACTGGTCCAGAAGCCGGTACTTCGGAGTGTGAACGACCTCGTAACACGCTGAGCCTGCAATCCAACGGATCAGCGCACGTTGAGGATGACGATCACTTTTTCCAGGTGGTGAGATTCGACCTCGAATCTGCCAGGCTCGGAGACGACGAGCTCCCCTCGGGTCGGTTTCCCGGCCTTGACCTCGAGTTCGTAACCTTGATCACTGAGGTGTGCGTGAATCTCGTCGTCCTCGTCGCTCGTCACGTTCAAAACGATGGTTTGACCGCGGCGGACGTCCATCTTCTTTCCGTTCGGGTCAACCCGGCCGTTACTGATCGTGATGTCGATCGTCAGTGCATCGGTGGTTGGCGAGGGACGCGGACTTTGCGCCGGAGCGTTGCTGGTGCCCGGCGATGCACTTGGGCTTGGTGAGGATTGACTCGTGGGGCTCGACGTGGGAGCCGAAGTCGCTGGTTGATTGGGGCTGCAGGCAGCCAGCGCCGTAACGGTGATCCAGCTCAGGGCAGCCGCTCTCATTGTTCGACGATCAATCACCATGAGCCCCCCGCTCGACTACAGGCGAAGGCCGCGGATGGCGGGGTGGCTGCGCGATCTGTTGGGCGTCTTTCCGCACAGGGCCGCGGATGGCGGCGCGGCTGGCCCCATCCGCGGCGCGTCTTCCGCACAGATCCGTCACGACGGAGGGGACAAGGCGGTTCGGCGCGTGAGCTGCCGCGTTACGCCGGCCACTACGGCAACAAGAGCGACGCCAGCGAGAATCCAGATCCAGATGGACATACCTGCGGAGGAACCATCGTCTGGGCCTCGCGCTTCTATGGCCGCAGGCGTGGCCGGCTTACCGTCGCTGGCTGTCGCAGCGGTGAAGCCGAAGGTACCGGAGAGTGGATGCCCATCGGCGGCGGTGACGCGCCAGGCGACGGTGTACTGACCGGCGGGGCTGCCACCCTGCAAGTTCTGGCTCACCGTGGACTCGGTTACCTCCGGCGCACCTAGTTGCACCAGTCCCTGTGGCCCGGTGACCACGACTTGGGCGCCCATGGCCAGCACCGACTCGTTGAAGGTCAATACGACCACGGCCGGGGCGCGGCTGACCGTCTGCTGGTCGCCCGGCGTGGTCGAGATCAACTCGGTATGCGCGGCGGCGGGTCGGGACGCAACAACCAAGGCGACTATTGCGCCCAGGAGAACTAGCAGGATGCGCCGCGCGCGAGTTTCTGAGCGCCCCCGCCCGTACGGTAGGGGAGTCACGTAGCCGGACCGCTCCTGGTCCGTCGATGGAGATCGAGCACTACAGCGAGCGTCTGCCAATGTTGGACCGCCCGTTGGCGCGGCGGGCTCATCATTGGCGTGCATCCCGCTGGTTCAAAGCGGCCAGCTGTCGGTTGTACTCGCGCAATTCCGCATCCCCGTCCCGGTTGGCGCGTCGGTCCAGACGACGCGCTTCTTGGGCGTCGCTGCGCACCCATCCCACCACAAGCGCGACGCCAAGCAGAAACGAGGGAATGTCGCCAGCGGCCCAAGCGATGGCTCCGCCGGTCTGCTGATCGGCAAGCAGTGCGGCATCGTCGGTTTGGCCGAGCGCGTGCCACCAATCCGGGGCGATCAAGGTCGCCGATGACATCAAGGAGATGCCGAAAAAGGCGTGAAAGCCCAGCGTCACCAGCAACAAAATCAGTCGGAAGGGGTACGGAGGCCGGCTCGGCCCGGGGTCGATTCCGATCAGGGACCAGATGAAGACGTAACCGATCAGCAGGAAGTGCGCGGTCATCAGTACGTGCCCCGTGTGGGTCAACATGGCGAGATCGAAGAGTGGTGTGTAGTAGAAGACCACCAAGCTGACGATGAACATGGCGGTGGCCACCAGCGGGTGGCCGACGACGCGCAGGAATCGCGAATGCACCAGCTCCAGCAACATCTCGCGCGGTCCGAAGCTCCCGTCCCGGCGGATGTGCAGGGCACGCATAGCTAGCGTCACCGGTGCACCTAGCACCAGGAGGAATGGAACGATCGCCATCAGACTCATGTGCTGCAACATGTGAGCGCTGAAGTGCACCCGCCCGTACACGCCTGGACCGCCACTGGTGACAAAAGCCAGAGCGGCACATCCGGCCAGCCACCACGCCAGACGGCCAATCGGCCAGCGGTCACCTCGACGTCTGAGCCGGAGCACACCGGCGACGTAGAGAGCGGCCGCTCCCGCAGCGACGGTCAGCCAGAGCAGCTCCGGGTAGTACACGGAGAAGTACCGCGCAGGTGAGATCGGCGGCGGCGCCGGATAGCCCAGCAAGCTCGATACCGCATCGGCGGCCGACGATCCGGACGGAGGCGCGGACCTCGACAGGGCGACCGCCAGTCCGATGGTCGCTCCCATGATCGCCAGCTCTCCGGCGGCCAGCCGAACGAACCAGCGGCGCTCGGTGTCCAGACGACGCAACGTGACCCGGCGGTGCAGCCAGCCTGCCGCTCCCAGGAGGCTCAAGAAGATCACCTTGCCGATCACCAGCAGTCCGTACGCCGTGGCCAGGTTGGACAGCGAATCCAGGCGCAGCATCGCGTTAATCACGCCCGAGCCGGCCACAACGACAAAGCAGCAGCCCGCGAGCGTCGAGTAACGGCCGGCCACCACGCTCAGCTGTTCACCCAGCCGTCGGGCCACCAGCAGCAGGCCAGCCAGGCCACCCAACCACAGGCACACCGCCACCAAGTGCAACGCCAGGCTGTCCACGGAGTTTGTATGGTCCTGCGCGCCGGAGGCATGGCCGCCCAGCGCCAACGGAAGCAAGGCGAGCAGCGACAACGCGGCAGCCCAGGCCACGGTCTGGATGCGTGACGCGAGAATCGTCACACACGAGACCAGCACGACCAGCAACATGCTGACGCCTAGAGCTCCGCCCAACGGAATCTGCGTGAGGAAGGACAGCAAGACCGCACCGTAGCCGGGCGATCCCACCGCCACCGCCGCCACGTTCGCGGCTTCGAACGCCAGCACGAACGTGGCAGAGCCGATCCAGACGATCGACGTGGTCGCCGC
>DATFOP010000064.1:0-6637 GCA_035265505.1 Propionibacteriaceae bacterium
TTGCACCAGGCGCGGGTGTTCGCGTTGCTGGGTGGTCGCCGGGGAGAGGAACCCCTCGCCGTCTGGATGGTGGTCCTCTTCGCCGTCACCCAGGCGAGCCAGGGGCTGGGAGCGAATGCGGCCGACACCCTGTTCTTCCTCCGGTTCGGGGTGGAGTCGCTTCCACTGCTGATCCTGCTGTCGGGGCCCGTCGTGATGGTCGCGAGTGTCCTCTACACCGGAGGTCTCGCCAGGTTGGGGGCCCGTCGCTGGCTGTCATGGGTTCTGTTCGGGTTCGCCGGGCTGCTGACCATCGAAAGGCTGCTGATTTCGGTGGACCTCCCTGGCATCTACCCGGTCGTGTGGCTAGGTGGCCAGGTCGTCATCCTCCTGAGCTTCACCGTGATGTGGAACGCGGCCGCCGAGGCCTGCACCACACGGCAAGCCAAACGTCTGTACCCGTTATTTGCATCAGCCGGGATTGTTGGAGGAGTGGTCGGTAATGTGCTCACCGGACCACTGGCCTTCCTTCTCGGAGCCGAGAATCTCCTGGTCGTCCAAGCCTCGCTGCTGGTGGCCGGCGGCTTCACCGGGTTGACCGTGGGGCACCGCTTCTTCCGCGACAATACTCATGAGCCACAACGGTCGGCCATATCCGACGTCCGAGCCGGTGTCGACCTGACTCGCCGAACCCCACTCCTGCGTCTCATGACCTGGGCTGCCGTGTTGATATCGGCTGTCTTCTTCTTGATGGTGTTCCCATTCGCCGAGATTGTGACCCGGTCCTTCGCCACCGAGGTGGAGATGGCCAACTTCCTGGGACTCTTCTCTGCATTGGCGACCGCAGCCACGTTTCTTGTGTCGCTGCTGGGAGTCAACCGCCTGTTCGCCAGGCTCGGAGTGGTGTTGACACTCCTGATCCTGCCTGTGGTTTATTTGGTCGGGTTCGCCACCTGGCTCGCATCGTTCGGGCTGGCGACCGCCGTCCCGGTGCGGGGCTCACAGTGGATCGCGGTCAACGCCATCGGCTCGACTGCTTGGAGCGCTCTGTTCAACGTCGTCCCCGGTCGGCGACGCGGCGAGGTCATGGCTTTCATGTCCGCCATCCCCACCCAGGTGGGGACGACGGCGGCAGGCGCGCTGCTCATCGCCGGGTCAGAGCTGCCGGCCGCCCAGACCAGCGCCATCGGCTTGGCGCTGGCCGGGGGGCTCCTGCTGCTAGTGCTGAGGATGCGACCCGCCTACTCTGCGGCGCTGGTCGACGCAGTTCGAAACGGCAATCTCGAGGTCTTCACCGTTCCGCAAGCTGGGCCGCAGAAGCCGCTGCTCGACGCCGACACCCAGCGCGCACTCACCGGTGAATTGAACGCTCCGGAGGCCGGAGCACGTGCGGTAGCCGTCTCGCTGCTCGGTCACCTGGGGGATGAAGTTCAGGCAGATCTCATCGTCGGGGCGTTGCACGACGCCGACTGGAGGGTCAGGCTCGCCGCCCTCCAGGCGCTGTTCGACCGGGGACACCCGGAGGCGACCAGCGCCACGATCACCATGCTTGGAGACTCGGCGCCACAGGTCCGTTCTCTGGCAGCCCGGTCCATCTCAGGGCTGGGCACCAACCATGCCGAATCTCTCGCCGCCATCCTGGAGGATCCCGATCCCGGTGTCAGAGCTGTCGCAGCGACAGGTGTGGGCGGGATCAGAGCCCAGAAGACGCTGGAACGGATGCTCGAGTCCGACAGCCCAGCGGATCAAGAAGCAGCGCTCCGAGCGTTGGCGAGACGCCCCGATCTCACTGGGCGGGATCTCGTCCGATTCGCCGGGCACCCGGACCGACGAGTCCGCGCTGCCGCTGCAGCGGCGCTGACGCCGCTACCCGACTCGGGCCCGGTGCTACGTCGCATGCTCGATGACGGCTCGGTCATCGTGCGACGGGCATCGGCCGCCGGTCTCGCCCGACGCGCCGATGGGCCGGCCCTCCTCATGGACGTGCTGGCAAACGGATCGGTTCGCGCCACCGAGGCCGCCCTGCAGTCGCTGGCCGACACCGGTCAAACCGGTGAAGGCCTGACGGAATGGGCGTCCCAGGAAGTCGCCCGCGCCGCATACCTCCGCCGGCACCGTCTCGCGTTGGCCACCAACGACCTCTCTCCCATGCGCACATCCCTCGTGAGTCTCCTTGCCTCGCGCCAAGAGCGCTTGTCACGTTGGGCGGTACTGGCTACGACCACACCGGAGACGACGGACACGATGACGGTGGTCGGAAGGGGGTTGCGCTCGGCCGATCAAGAGACAAGGGCACAAGCTGTGGAGGCGCTGGAATCTGTGGGAGTGCATGCCGTCACCCGCAGCCTCATTCCACTTCTCGAGGACACAGGCCGCGGCGCTCTGCCAAATTCTCGGACGTCGCTCCGCGAGATGTCGGAGGACCACGATGAATGGATCCGTGCCCTGGCGGTACGGTGCATCAGCGAGGAGCTCATCGACGACCTCGCGCATCTCCGGAGGCTGGCGGATGCCGATCAGTCGGGCCTGGTCCAATCGGCGATCGCACGATGGGAGGTCATCGGGGTGCAGGACACCGAAACACTCGACACCGTGGACCGGGTAGTAGCACTTCAGCGGGTGCCGATGTTCGCCGGGATCGACCCCGAGGATCTCGAGCGGATCGCCATTCTCCTTACAGAACGTCGCTATGACACCGGTGAGATCATCTTCGCCTGGGGCGCAGAGGGCGACGAGATGTTGATCATTGTCGAGGGCGAGGTGACGGTGAGCCGCCCGCAAGAGGGCTCCGGAGGACTTATCCGAACCGTCCGGTCGGGCGATTACGTCGGGGAGCTCTCGCTGCTACGCGGCCAACCGCGCGTCGCCAATGTCACCGCCGGCCCAGGGGGCGTCCGCGGGCTGATTCTAAAGGGAGCCGAGCTACACGCCATACTCGAGGAGCGGCCGGAAGCGGCCATGGCCATGCTCGCGACCCTGGCGGAACGGCTCGGCGCCGACTGGAACCGGTGATCTCGTGCGGGCGTTGTCACCGGTGGCGACCTAGGTATGGACGTTCACCCGGCCTCACTTCGAGGCGGAAGGGCTGACGTCACCGTAGCTCATCTTGAACGGCGCCCCGAGCCTGGCCACGTCCCGGTAGTTGCGCGAGCTGAGGTCTGGCCCTGCCAGCAGCTGCCGGCGGTGCTCGGCCAACGGATGCCGAGCAGTCGCGCCGTCCATGGTCACCGAGTGCTTGACCCCCGGGACGGTCCGGCAGTAATTTCCCGAGCAGAGGCGCCTTAAGATACGGCGCTCTAATGGGGGGAGTGGCAAATGCTGGCAAGGAAGTTGATGCTTGTGGCTGTGGTAACGCTTCAGCAGTAGAGATTCCGGGGCGGCCGCGTAGACCTGCTAAGATCCGCGTTCTCCCACGCTGGACCCTATCCCGCTGATAATCTTCTGCTCGGTCGCCGGGGCGAGGGGTTGGATGCCCCGAGCGGCGGGTCAACTCACTTACAGTGGAGATCTCTCATGCGTATCCGCGCCCTCCTTTTTGCTAGCCTGCTCGTTGTTCTCAGCCTTATCGCCGCGCCGGCGAATGCGGCCAGCAAGCCCGTCCGGACGATCACCGACATCTCACTCGATGTCACCGTCGATTCCTGTGGCTTCCCGGTGCAACTCGAGGCGACCGGCACATCTATCGAACTCAACTTCGGCAGCCGCCTGAACATTGTGGCTCCGGGGACCGAGGCGACGCTGACCAACCTAGCGACGGGGACATCGCTGCGGGTGGCCATCCCCGGCCCGGAATTCGTCCAGTTCAACCAGGACGGCAGCCCCAACACCGTCAGCTTCACTGGGCCGTCGCTCTTTGCACGCTTCCACCCGGCGACCCTAGAGCCGGGCATTTGGCTGACGCGGGGCCGGCTGGTCCTGGACTTAGACGCTGACCACACCGAGTTTGACGGCACAAGCCGCAACCTCTGCACTGCTCTCGCTTGAGCCCAGACACCGCGCCTGAGCCGCTCGGCCAGCTTGCGATGGTGTCCCTCATGCCGGTGTTCACGTCGGCACCCGCGCTGCTGATGAAGTGGCAAGACTTGCTACGTCCCGGCGGCCGGAGACTCCGAACGTGGCTAGTTGATCTTAATCAGGAAACACAGTGATCAGCGGGACCGCACTGGCCGGCCCTGAAGCGTCCAACTTTGGGATATGGCGACCAAAGAGAAGTTGCCTGATGAGGTGCCAGCGGAGTGTCCTAGCTGGTCGGCGATCCGGGCAATGGGGAGGTTCGCCTGATCGAGGAGCGTCGCGACTGTGCGTCGAAATGTGTGCGGAATCGCCCAGGTCAGGCCGCATGCGTCCAAAGCTGCGCGAACCGCTCCCGCGCTGTTGCTTTGGTCCCACGCACGCTCGGGGTCACGCTGGGCCGGTGCGGCGAAAACGTACCCTCGGCTCCTTCGTCGGTGGCACGTGCCGCCAGCTGCTCGACCAGCCAGTCCGGAAGGTTCAGCCATCGGTCGGACGTCTCGCTCTTGGTGTCGCGCAGGTACAGGCGTCCGAGCTCAAGGTTGACGTCCTGCCACCGAACCCGCCGCGCTTCGTCGATCCCGGCTCCCGTTCCTGCCAGGAATGCAATGAGATCTGCTGTCGCGCGCCGCTTCCGTCTTGTGCGGGGATTGCGAGTGGCATGGACTTCCCAGTCCTTGCAATCTGGAGACCCCCAGTCGTCACCGATCCGCTCAGCTTTCACTTCACCTCTCCTCGCGACCGCAAGGCCCTAGTAGACGCCATCGCCGCACTGCTGGTCCTCGGCGTCATCGGCACCGGAGTCGCCTACGTGATCAACTACCGAATCATCAGCGACGACGGACCCGTGCTGGCGTCCACTGTGACCTATCTGCTCCCGGTCGTCGCCATCATCCTCGGCGCGCTTGTCTTGGCCGAGCCCATCACCGTCCAACTCGCTGCCGGAGTCGCCATCGTCCTAGCCGGCGTCGCCCTCACCAGGCGGAAACGAGCAACCGCCCAACCGGACCAGCCAATCCGCACTGCTGAATCCGGCTCTAAATGATCAAGAGCCCGCTCCGCCGGCCGGCGGCCCGTGTCCTCGCTTCGCTGCGGGCCGCGCCGCCGCGTTATCGCCACGGTGGAGCCCGCGGGTGTCACTGCGTCATGCAGGCGGAAGCTCATCGCGATTGGAGTGAGGAAGAGGAGCAACGCGCTGCACGAACTCGGATCGAGAGTATCGCCGAACCAGATTTGGTCACAGCTCGACCCACTGGCTCTGGTCGCCACGACCCGGCGTGCTGCCTTCGCCGCTCGAATCCTCACCCACATGCCGCAGACTGCGCAGTCCATCGTGGCTGGCCTGCATGACTGTCGGGCCATGTAGACGCCGAGTTGCTGTGGGGATAGGTTTCGTCCATGCGGGGGCCGGATGGAGGCATTGGCACCCCGAGGGGGTCGGACGGACTCCCGCCGCTCGAGGGCGTCGGACACCGGTTTGTGCAGTTGCCCGGCCTGCGGGTGCATGTCGCGGAAGCGGGGGCTGGCGAGCCCGTCGTCTTGCTGCACGGCTTTCCTGAGCACTGGTGGGGATGGCGCCACGTCATCCCCACGCTGGCCGAGCGCTACCTGGTCATCGCTCCCGACCTGCGCGGCGCCGGCTGGACCGACGCGCCACCGCACGGCTACACCGAGGAGCGACTCGTCGCCGATGCCGTCGCACTCCTGGACGCGCTCGGGCTGGACCGGGTGCACCTGGTCGGGCTCGATATCGGCGCCATCCTTGGCTTCCGACTGTGCCTGGCCCATCCCGAGCGGGTGCGACGGTTCGTGCCCCTGGCCGCGCCGCAGCCGTACCCTCCGGCGCTGACGCTCCCAGTGCTGATGAGGGTTCTGCCCAAGGCTTGGCGGCTGTGGCCGCGCTTTGCCGCCACGTTGCCCCTGGTTGGCCCCCGGCTTATCGGAGGCGGCAAGCAGCGGCTTGCGCGTCACATGCTCCTCGGCGACGCGCCCGACCCGCACGTCTGGTCGCCCGAGGATCTCGAGCTGTACCTGGGTCGGCTCAGGGAGCCATCCCGCGCCCGGGCGGCGGTCAGCCTCTTCCGCGCCCTCGCCATTGACGCGAACAATCACGCCGTGGCTGGCGCGTACCGCCGGGTTCGGTTGGTCACGCCCACCCTCGGGCTGTACGGAACGGTGCTCGACGACGGTGACCGGGACGCCGCTGGCCATCCGGGCCTGCTGCGCGGATTTGAGCCGTACGCCGATGATTTCACCCTCGCGCAGATCCCGGATTCGGGGTACTACCTTGCAGAGGAGCAGCCGCACGCCGTCCTCCGGCATGTGCAGAACTTCTTGGCGGGCACCTGAGGGCAAGACAGACCTACCTCCGCCTGGCACAGCATCGCCCAAGAACCTTCGCCACCGTCCGGCTCCCAACCCGGGTCACCAAAGGCCCTGGGAGCCGAGCCGTCGGCGTCGCGATGGCGTTCAAACTTCTTAAATCTGCCCAGGCTTTGTGGCGGATCGTCAATGCCCCCACACCTGGTCGCCCTCGTCCGGGCCGGCGACCTTCGTCAACGGCAACCTCGTCGAACGACCCACCGATCACGATCAACAAAGAGGTGGTCAACGGGCGGCGTGAGACACGCCGATCCAGAGATCTTGA
>DATFOP010000065.1:0-4523 GCA_035265505.1 Propionibacteriaceae bacterium
TCCCACATGCTCTCGCGCATGATGATGTTGTTGAAGCAGGAATACTGCTCTTCGCCGTAGCCGTATTTGTTCTTCAAGATCTGCCGCGCCATTTCACGTGGATCAGTCGTGCCAGGTAGGTAGCCGCGATTCGCGAGCGCCCGTCGGCGAGCAGCCTCCTGCTCGGCCTTCGCCTTCGCTGCGGCAGCTTTCGCTCGTGCGGCAGCCGCCGCCGCCCTGGCCGCGGCGGCTTTGAGTCGGGCTTCTTCGGCGGCCACGGACTTGCCGTGCTTGGCCAAGGTCTTGGCTCGGCGGCTGGCGCGTTTGGCAGCCGTCGCCGCAAGCTCGGCGCGGACGGCGCTTCGGTCGGCCTCTTGCTCCGCTCGTGCCGCGGCGGTCGCCAGCGCGCTTGAAGCCACCGGCGTCGGACTGGCTGATGCGACGGGTACGGCCAGCACCGGATCGGCGTTGGCGACGCCCGCGTTAGATGGGCTGGTCAGGGTCGCAATGGCGGCGGTGGCAACGAATGCGGTAAAGCCAACTCCGGCAATCGCATGCTGGACCAGTCGACGCACGGGCTAAACCATGCCACAGGCCGTTATCGAACTGAAATATTTGCCAGACCAGTTCTTGGACTGGTCCGGCCTAAACGGCGACGTCCTCCAGCAGGTCCGTGACCAGGGCGGCAATCGGCGAGCGCTCCGACCGGTGGAGGGTCACGTGGCCGAAAAGCGGGTGCCCCTTCAGCTTCTCCACCACGGCCACCACACCGTCGTGGCGGCCGACGCGAAGGTTGTCGCGTTGGGCGACGTCATGGGTCAACACCACCCGGGAACCTTGGCCGATGCGGCTGAGGACGGTGAGCAGCACATTGCGCTCCAGACTCTGCGCCTCATCGACGATGACGAACGCGTCGTGCAGCGAGCGCCCGCGAATGTGCGTCAATGGCAGGACTTCCAGCAGGCCGCGTTGCATGACTTCCTCGATCACCACTTTGGAGGCCACCGCGCCGAGCGTGTCGAAGACCGCCTGGGCCCAGGGCGCCATCTTCTCCCCCTCGGTACCAGGCAGATAGCCGAGTTCCTGGCCGCCGACGGCATACAGCGGGCGGAAGACCACCACTTTGGAGTGCTGGTGCCGCTCGACCACCGCCTCCAGACCGGCGCATAGCGCTAGCGCCGACTTGCCCGTGCCGGCACGGCCGCCCAGGGAGACGATCCCTATTGCCGGATCGAGCAGCAG
Source organism: Propionibacteriaceae bacterium (assembly GCA_035265505.1). Classification (GTDB taxonomy): domain Bacteria; phylum Actinomycetota; class Actinomycetes; order Propionibacteriales; family Propionibacteriaceae; genus Microlunatus. The sequence continues at coordinate 1,222 of DATFOP010000065.1, forward strand.
TTCGAGCGCCACTCGCTGCTCGGCGGAGCGGCCGTGAATGCCGAACGCGTCCCGGTCTGCTTTGATCAATCGGAGGTCTTTGGCCGGCGTCACGCGTCCCAGGGCTGAGCCGCTGCTCCCCAGCAGCACCACGCCGGTGTGGCAGGGCAGATCACGGGCCTGTTCGAGATCCAGCGTGCCGGTTTCGTAGAACTCGTCGAGCTGGGCTCCACTGACATCCAGCTCCGCCATGCCCGACCACTCGGCATCGACCGCAAGCTCCGCCCGATATTCTTCCGCTGTCAACCCGACGGCCGAAGCCTTGACCCGCATGGGCAAGTCCTTGGAGACCAGACTGACGTCGCAACCCTCAGCCGCGAAGTTCAAGGCGACCGCCAGGATCCGGGAGTCGTTATCCCCAAGGCGGAAACCGTCGGGCAGCGCGGCCGGGTCAGCGTGGTTGAGCTCGACATGCACCGTGCCACCCAGCTCGTTCACCGGGATCGGCGCATCAAGCCGGCCGAACCGGATCCGCAGATCGTCAAGGTGCCGCAGCGCTGTCCGCGCGAAATAGCCGAGTTCGGCGTGGTGCCGCTTGGCCTCCAATTCGGTGATGACAACGACGGGCACCACGACGTCGTGTTCATCGAAACGGCGCAGTGCTTGGGGATCGCTGAGCAGGACCGAGGTGTCGATGACATAGGTCCGGCGGCTCGAGGAAGAAGGAGACACAGTCTGCCCTTCTGTGCGGGCCGCACGCCGTGGCGCCCGGCCCCACCGTTAAGTGGACGGCCGGGTGAGACCTCGGATGGAAACTCCGAGCCTGCTGCCCGTCGGATGACGGTGCATTCATCGCCTCCCGGGCGGGCCACTGTCGCGCGTCCCGCATGACGACGGTACGACGACGACAGGGTCCGGCGGAAGTGCCACGCCGCGGTCTCGGACTCTACCGCCCGAAGCGGCGCTCCCGCTGCCCGTATGAGCGCAGCGCCCGGATGAAGTCAACCTTGCGAAAGTCGGGCCACAGCGCTTCGCAGAAGTAGAACTCGCTGTGCGCGGACTGCCACATCAAAAAACCACTCAGCCGTTGTTCCCCCGAGGTGCGAATGATCAAGTCGGGATCAGGTTGGCCCTTGGTGTAGAGGTGTTCGGCGATGTGCTCAATGTCCAGAGTCTGCGCCAACTCCTCGATCGACGTGCCACTGGCCGCGTGCTCTGCGAGCAAGGAGCGAACGGCGTCGCGCAGCTCGTGCCGGCCGCCGTAGGAGACCGCGATGTTGACCTGCATGCCGCTGAGGTGGCCCGTGTCGCGATCGGCGTTCTTCAAGATCTCTGCCGACTCGGCCGGCAACAAATCGAGTGCGCCGACGGGGAGCACCCGCCAACGACCGGTTGCGGCGAGATCGGTCACCATCTTCTCGATCACCCGGAGCAGGGGCGCGATCTCTTCCGCGCTGCTGCGCGAGAAGTTGTCGGTCGACAGCACCCACAAGGTGACGACCGGGATGCCAAGCTCGTCGCACCACTCGACGAACTCCTTGAGCTTCTCCGCGCCGGCCGAGTAGCCAGCCACCAACGGTTGACCCGGCGCGTTGGTGCGTGCCCACCGCCGGTTGCCGTCCGCCAGCACGGCGACGTGTCGCGGCAACCGGGTGTGATCAAGTTCCGCGATCAATCGGTGTTCGTAGGTGGCGTAAAGCAGTCCGGACGGGTGCAGGCGGTCCACCAGTTCTCGCAGACGCTCGAGGCGAGCCACGACTTGCAGCGTATCCCTGCGTCGCTTGTGAGATACGTTCGGCTCTCAGTAGCGAGCCGGCGTCTCCTGCTTGCCACAGAGGGTTGAGCACCCCTGATTCGTTCGCGCGGCTGCTGGCCTGCCGTTTTGAGCGGCTCGTGTGGTGAACTACGCTCCCGGCTACGTACCCGTACGTGATGAACCGTCACGTTGGCCGATGTGGGGATTCAGATGGGCAATTCCGTTCAGCTCGGGGACCGCGACACCGAGGCGGCCCCACCATCGGCCAGTCCTCTCGATGAGGTTGTCCGCTCCGTCAAGCCTCGGCTGCGCGGCTGGCTGCACGCTGGAACTGCGCCGCTTGCCCTGGTGGGCGGCATTGTGCTGGTCAGCTTGGCTCCGACATCTGCCGGTTTGATCGGCGGTGTCGTGTTCCTGATCGCATCCGTACTGCTCTTCGGCACGAGTGGGCTTTATCACCGCTTCACCTGGAGCCCGCGGGGTGAGGCGGTGCTGAGGCGGATGGACCACGCGAACATCTATGTCTTCATCGCTGCCACGTACACACCCCTGGCACTGCTGCTGCTCAGCGGTAGCTCGCGCCTTCTGCTGCTGAGCATCGTATGGGCGGCCGCGCTGGGCGGTCTGATCTTCCGGCTGTTCTGGCTGTCGTCACCTCGGTGGCTCTATACCGCGCTCTACATCGCGATGGGTTGGGCCGCCGTCGGCTGGCTTGGAGCGTTCTACCGTGCAGCCGGGGCGGGCGTGCTGTTGTTGATCATCGGCGGGGGTTTGTGTTACACGATCGGGGCGGTGGTGTATGGGCGGAAGCGGCCCGATCCCTCCCCCGCCTGGTTCGGTTTCCACGAAATCTTTCATGCGTGCACCATTGCGGGCTTCGTCTGCCACTACATCGCGATTTCGTTTGCCACCTACGCCGCAACCTAGCCACAGCCCCGGCCTGCGAGATTGAGGTGGCGTCACCGGCCGCCGTCAGCCGGAGAGTTGGGCAACAAGATCATCGGCTGAGGTGACCGGAAGCTTGCAGACGAAGTGCTGGCAGATGTAAGCCGTCGGGCGGTCCTCGATCAGCGGCCGGTCGGCCAGCAATGCGAAGCCGGCCTCCTCTGGCTCGCCGGCCAGGATCACCGAGCCGGCAGGCGCTGCCTGGTAGGCCGTCTGGATGAGTTCGGCGCGAGCCGGGTCGTCGCTAGCTCCCACGATCGCCACTTGCACCGGCGGGCGATTCCCCGTGTAGCTGATCGCGTCGGCCAGCAGCCAGCCGGCGAACCGGGGCGCCTGGCCGACCAGTTGGCCGGCGGTGGCCGCCGCTCGGGTGGCACGGTCTGCGTACGCGTCCTCTCCGGTCAGTTCGCTCAGCAGCCGTAGGGCGTGCACGGTCGCACTGAGACCGGAGGGAGTGGCGTTGTCCGTCGGATCTTGTGGCCGGGCGTAGAGCCGCTCTGCGTCCGCGGCGGTGTCGAAGAATCCACCCTTGCCATCGTCGAACTGGCTCGCTATCACAGCGTAGAGTTCCCGGGCGCGTTCCAGCCAGATCGGCTCGGCGGTAGCAGCCGCCAGCCGTACG
>DATFOP010000066.1:0-2880 GCA_035265505.1 Propionibacteriaceae bacterium
CTTGGATTCAAGCGGTGGCTGCAACGAATGTGGACGGGTCTGACAGTAGTCGGTCGAGTTCTTCGGCGGGGGTGCGCCAGCGGAGGCGTTTTCTGGGTCGGGCGTTGAGTTCGGCGGCGACCTGGTCGAGCCAGCCGGGGCCGTAGAACGACAGGTCGGTGCCTTTGGGGAAGTATTGGCGCAGTAAACCGTTGGTGTTCTCGTTGGTGCCGCGCTGCCAGGGGCTGTGTGGGTCGCAGAAGTAGATCGGCAGCCCGGTGGCCTTGGTGATCTTGGTGTGTAGCGCCATCTCGCTGCCTTGGTCCCAGGTCAGTGACCGGCGCAGGATCTCGGGGATCTCGGGGACCTTGGCGCTCATGGCGTCGGCCAGGGTGGTCGCGGTGTGATCGCCGGGCAGGTGCAACAACACCACAAATCCGGTGGTGCGCTCCACCAGGGTGCCGATCGCTGAGCCCGAGGCGGTACTGCCCAGGATCAGATCGCCCTCCGTAAGACTGAAGCTGGCCCGGGAGGGCCGGGGTGTGGCTGAGGTCGCCTTGCGTTTCGGACGCTCATTGGGAATGTTCGCCCGACCCTCCTTGGGCGCCCTGACTGCTAATTGAGATGTGCGCTTGGTCGCTGGTTACGGATGGGTCAGTGGGGTGTCCACGGGGCAGTTACATCGACAGACCGAACCTCGACCGACGGGACATCAGGTGGATAAAGCACAGACAGCGTGGGCGGGGATCGACGTCGGAAAGACCCACCACTGGGTCTGTGTGCTCGACGCCGAGGGCAACAAGTTGTCGTCGATGAAGGTCTCTAACGACCAAACTGAGATCACCGCGACAATCGCGACCGTCGGTGCGCTCGCCGATCGCATCGTGTGGGCTATCGACATCATCGGCGCACCTTCAGCGATGCTGCTGGCTCTGTTGACTCAGGCCGGGCAATCAGTGCGCTATGCCTCGGGACGGGTCGTGGCCGCGATGAGTGCCGCCTATAGCGGTGAGGGCAAGACCGACGCGAAGGACGCGTACGTGATTGCCGAAACCGCCCGGATCCGGCGGGACCTGACCGTCATCGCCCCCGGCACGGACCTGGTGCGCAACCTGGAACTGCTGACCGGGCACCGGGCGGACCTGATTGCTGACCGGGTCCGGATGATCAACCGGCTCCGTGACGTGATGACGAGCGTATTCCCCTCTCTGGAGCGGGAATTCGACTACTCATCCTGCAAGGGCGCCCTCATTCTGCTGACCGGCTACGCCAGTCCAGAGCGGCTGCGGCGTGTCGGTGAAACGCGGCTGGCCGGGTGGCTGCAACGGCGACGGGTGCGCAACTACGCCGCGGTCGCAGCACGGGCCATCGCCGCAGCACGGGCGCAATCAGTCACGCTGCCCGGCCAGGAGATCGCCGCCGCGATCATCGCCGAGCTCGCCACCAGCACCCTGGCCCTCGACCAGCGCCTCACCGAACTGGACGCCCAAATCGCTGCAACGTTCGACGAGCATCCCCAGGCCGAGATCATTCAGTCCATGCCTGGGTTCGGTCCCATCCTCGGTGCCACACTGCTCGTCGCTGCCGGTGACCTGGCAGCGTTTCCCAGCGCCGGTCACCTCGCCGCCGCGGCCGGGCTCGTCCCCGTACCCAACGACTCCGGCCGACGAACGGGCAACCTGCACAAGCCCCGCCGCTACAGCCGGCCATTGCGGCACGTGTTCTACCTGTCCGCCCAAACCAGCATGATGCGCGACGGACCCAACCGCGACTACTACCTCAAAAAACGCCACCACGGACGAACCCACACCCAGGCAGTCATCGCCCTGGCCCGCCGCCGCATCGACGTCCTGTGGGCCCTGCTCCGCGACGAACGCACCTACACCGCAACACCACCCGCACTCGCTCAGGCGGCTTGACAACACCATTGAGATTCCCAGTGCCCGGGGATGGCACGGTTTTTGGCCTCGGCGGGACGCTCACTGATGTTGATCATCCCCTTGAGCTTGCCGCGACCGCTGGTTTCCTTGCGGCCCTGCGGTTTTCGCTGAGCACGGCCGGTGCGCAGCGCGGTCTTGACCAGCCGGGCCAACTCGCCGCGCGGTTGGACGTAGAGGGCCTGATAGATCGTTTCGTGTGACACCCACAGCTCCGGATCGTCGGGAAAATCCTCCCGCAGCCGGCCCGCGATCTGCTCGGGACTATGCCGCTGTTCCAAGCGTGCCACCACCTCGGCCAACAGCGCAGGCCTGTCCTCCAGATGGCGCGGTTTGGGGCGCTTGCGGTTGGCCTCGGCGGTGTCTTGACCCACCCGCGCCCGGTACCCCGAAACGGTCTGTCCACGGGCCATCTCGCGGTCAATGGTGTCCGGGTGGCGCCCCAACATCGTCGCGGCCTGCGCCGGTGAGTGCCCGGTCTCCAGCAGTTCCTCCAACCGGCAGCGCTCGACCCATGACATCGGCCCCCTTGGCGGTGACGGATCGGGTTCGACATCAGCAGGCACAGGTGTTCTCGGCACACAGCCAGCCTGTTGGACCCAGCGCCGCCCGGTGTGCTCCGACACGCCAGCGATCACCGCGGCCTGCGGGGGTGTCAACCCTGAACGCACAGCCTCCCAGAACGCCTCGCGAGTGGCCTGCGGATACCGGATGCCGTAGTGCTTGGGATCGGTCTGATAACCGCCGTCTTTGGCCCATAGGCGGCCCGTTTTCGCCGACACGCCAGCCACCGTCGCCGCCGCCGTCGGAGACAACCCCGACCGCAGCGCCGCCCAGAACTCCTCACGTACCGATTCCGGCAACCTGCCGCCCGGCGGGATCCCACGATGACGAAACCCAGTCTCGCAACCCATAAAACAACACCTTTCGAATCAAGGTGTTGCAGCGATCACTTGAGTCTGAG
>DATFOP010000067.1:0-2193 GCA_035265505.1 Propionibacteriaceae bacterium
GGTTCAGATCGGGTCATCGAGCCCGAGCCGGTGCGGACCGCTTCGCCCGGCATCCTCGACGAAATCGAAGACATCGTCCACGACCTGGCGCCCGCCCCGGCGCCCGCCCCGGCGACCCCTGCCGCGGCTGACGAGGGGCACGCTGCCGGTCCCGCCCCCGATCCGGTACTTCCGCTACCCGCTCCGGTGGCTGCTGCCGAGCAGGTGCTACCGGAGGCCTCCGAAGGCCTCGCTACACTCGTGCGAGGGCTCTTGGCCAAACCGGCCGCCGAACCGGCCACCGCACCAATCGCCCCAATCGCCCCGTGGGGAGATGGTGGTCAGCTAACGACGTTCACCAACAACATTCCGGCCGCGGCCGTCGCCGCGGCGGTCCCCGCCGCTCCGGTGGTGGGAGAGGCGTTGCGTCTCTCGTCGAGCCTGGGTACCAGCCTGGGTACCAGGGTGGCGGGCGCGTTGGACAGCGCTGGCGGAACCGTCCAGAGCGCGGCGGCGACCGCGGCGGCGAGCGTGGCGAGCGCCACCGCAGAGGTCTTTAGAGCCCTCGCCGGTGGCTCTGCCGGCACCCCCTCTAGCGACGCTACCAGCGGGAATCAGCAGGCGCCCTCTGATGGCACGCCGCAAGATCCAGTGGCTCCCCTCGTGCCGCCCTTGGGTAGCGATTTGTTCTCCCCCTTCACGGGGGCAGCAGGCCAGTTGGCCGGTGGGGGCATAGCGCCGCTGCTGGTGGGCATCCTGGCCCTCCTCACCACGATCCTGACCCGACGCGACTTCAGGACCTACCTCATCGCGTGTGAATTGCCCAAGCCGAGTTCTGCGCTGCTCAGGCCCTTAGAGCGGCCCGGATAGTCTTCTCTCTGGGATAATCTCTCCCCAAATCTTCTCTTTTGCGCAAGGACGCAAGCGTCCTAAAGCGCTACTCGAAGAGCCGCGCGAGTTATGCGCGGGCGGAGGCCTCATCTGCCACCCCTACGAACGGGTAAGGCAGCAGGCCTAGGGAGAGTTCCCAAAAAGGGATAAGTTTTCCGGACGGGAAGCCGGAGAGCGATGACGCTCTGCCAGAGCCCAGTCCGGGATCACAAACAGACAAAGAAAGAGAGAATGAGTAGATGAAGAAGATTGTGTTGCTTGCGTTGATGATGGCGCTCGCGGCCCTGATGCTGGCCGCAGCTCCAGCCTCCGCTCAGGCGGCCTGCGAGAAGGAGCCTTTGCCGCCGGGGTTGGAAGACAAGTGCGACGACAACGACAACGACAACGACAACGACAACGACAACGTTATTACCAGCAACGACAGGTTCCGCTTCAACAACGTCGGCAACTTCGACTTTTCGCCGACCCTCGAAGCTAGTCAGGAGACCGAGCAGGACTGCGACACCGGCGAGGTGAGCCAGCCGATTGACGTCACCGGCGGCGGTGACAACTCGATCCAGACCGTGGGAGTCAACCCTTCCGCCAACACCGGCTGCGCCCAGACCGCTTTGGGCGTCCTTGACTTCGACCCCATCTTGGCCGCCCAGGGCGGGGACTTTGCCTTCAACTTCGACGAGAACAACGTGATCCTTGACGACGACTGTGACGGAGAGGACGACGACGGCGACGGTAGGCACGACGAGGACAACTCGAACTGCGACAACAACGGCGATGACAACGGTAACCACGCCGATGACAACGGCGACGACAACGGTGACAACATTGTAGACATCAACGACCGCGACTCGTTCCGCTTCGGCGGCGACCGGCAGATTATCCACGGCGGCGGGGGCGACGAATTCGACTTCGATCACATTGGCTCCAGCATCAACATGGACGGCGGTGGCGACACCGTCGGCGGCGGTACGATTGAGCAGGCAGCGGCGGCTAGCTCCCAGCAGTTTGTGCCTTGGTGGTGGATGTAAGGTAACGAGCGGCTAGAGAACTAGCTAGCGTAGAGCGAGGGCTATGCATGAGGCCGGGGCTTCGAAGCCCCGGCCCTTTTGGCCTTTTTGCGGGGCTGATCAACCCATCTCTACAGAACCTACAGAAAGAAGGAGGTTACGTCTCAAAGACGTTAATACGTCTTTGAGACGTATAAAGTTGGTTTGGCAGCACTCGCCGCTGCCGCGGCCTCGTTCATGGCCTTTTCAGGCCCGGCAATGGCAGTCGAGTGCGAACATACCCTTCACTCCGGCGTCATTGAGTGTGGCAAGAACGACA
>DATFOP010000068.1:0-8096 GCA_035265505.1 Propionibacteriaceae bacterium
GTCGATGTGACCGACCGCGCGTTGGTGGAGGACGATTCCGGTCCACCGCCGGACAGTGGAAGGAAAGTACCTTCTCAGCTGCGCCTGGCAGAAGAAGAACTTGCCGCCGCCGAGGCTTCGCACTGGCAGTCCGAATTCGACCTTGCAGACGCCGAAGGAGCCGTAGAGGCCGCCGACGACAGGTTGAGCTCGCTCGACACCAAGCGAATAGAGGCTCGCCGGGACAAGGTCACCGCTCAGCGGCATCTCGCCGAGGCGCAGTCGCGGCAACGAGACGCCGTGAAAGTTCTGGCCGAGGCGCGCCGCCGGCTCGACGCCGCAATGCGGCTCACCGGTGACGACGAATAGCAAGATCCCACCCGACCGCTACCAGGCGTAATCCTCCGGTGCGGTCTTGCGACCGGGGAAAATCTCATCGAGACGGCGCAGATGCTCCGGTGACAGGCTGAGCTCGACGGCAGGCAGGGCGCTGTCCAACTGGTCATGGGTTCGCGGACCGATGATCGGTGCGGTGACTGCAGGCCGGGTGAGCAGCCACGCCAGGCCCAATGTGCCGGGCTCCGCGTCGATCTCCTCTGCCAGATTTTCGTACGCCTGGATCTCGTCCCGATGCTCGGCGAGGCTCGTCGCCGCGCGGCCCTCGAGGCGCCGGACGCCGGTGTTCTCCTTCTTGATCACCCCACCGAGCAGGCCGCCCTGCAACGGCGACCAGGGAATGATCCCGACGCCGTAATGCTCCGCAGCCGGGACAACCTCGAGCTCGATGTCGCGGACCAGCAAGTTGTAGAGCGATTGCTCGCTCACCAGGCCCATCAGGTTTCGCCGCCCAGCGGCGGCCTGCGCCTCGGCGATGTGCCAGCCGGCGAAGTTGCTACTGCCGGCGTAGAGAATCTTGCCCGCCTGCACCGCCACCTCGATTGCTTGCCAGATCTCCTCCCACGGGGTGTTCCGATCGATGTGGTGGAACTGGTAGAGATCGACGTAGTCGGTCTGCAGCCGGCGCAAGCTTGCATCGAGCGCCCGGCGGATGTTGAGCGCCGACAACTTGCCCTCGTTGGGCCAGCTGCCCATCTCGCCGTAAACCTTGGTGGCCAGGACGGTCCGCTCCCGCCGGCCGCCGCCGCTCGCGAACCAGTTGCCGATGATGGTTTCCGTCTCGCCCGGCTCGCTGCCGTAACGGTTGGCGGTGTCGAAGAAGTTGATCCCGGCATCGTGGGCCATGTCCATGATGGCGTGTGAGTCTTCCTCCGAGGTTCTGGGCCCGAAGTTCATCGTGCCGAGACAGAGTCGGGAGACTTGAAGGCCGGTACGGCCGAGATAGGTGAAATCCATGGGGGCAGCCTTTCACCTTTCGCGCACCGGGGGTCATGCGGGGATCCGCTCAACGCCGTGAGTATGCCGACCCCTGTAGGAGGAGCGGTCGCAGTCCTGGCACGCCAAGCGGTGCGGCGCGAGCCAGTGGTTCCCTTAGCGTCTTCTACCGGCCCGCGCGCTCCGGTTCGGCTGGTGGCTAGGGTTACCAATCGTGCGCATCGTGGTGATCGGTGGCAGTGGACACGTCGGCAGCTTCCTGGTTCCGCGGTTGGTCCGCGCCGGGCATGAGGTGATCAACCTGGCCCGCGGTGCTCGCTCTCCGTACGTCGATGACGAAACGTGGTCCGAGGTCGAGCAGATCTCTGTGGACCGAGCAGCCGAGGACGCGGCCGGGACGTTCGGGCAACGGGTCGCCGAGCTCGAGGCGGAGGTGGTGGTGGACATGATCTGCTTCACCCCGGACTCGGCGACCGCGCTGGTGGAGGCATTGCGCGGACGCAGCGGGCACTTGATCCATTGCGGGACGATCTGGCGTTACGGCGCCAGCGTCAAACAGCCGATGCGGGAGGACGACACCTCGCCGCCGTTTGGCGAGTACGGCATTCAGAAGGCGGCCATCGCCGAGCTGCTCGCCGCCGAGACGCGATCCGGCGGCCTGGTCACCACCGTGCTCCAGCCTGGCCACATCAGCGGCCCCGGCTGGGCGCCGATCGGGCCGCTGGGGAATCTTGACCCCGCCGTCTGGTACTCCCTCTCCGCCGGCCAGGAGATCGCCGTTCCGGGCCTGGGCACCGAGGTTCTGCACCACGTCCACGCCGACGACGTGGCGCAGGCGTTCCAGCTCGCAGTCGAGCACCGCGACGTGGCCGCCGGCGAGTCGTTCAACGTGGTCGCGCCGTCGGCGCTGACAGCCCGCGGCTTCCTTGCGATCGCCGCAGGCTGGTTCGGAAAGACCGCCAGCATCCGCTCGGTGAGCTGGGCCGAGTTCAAGTCCGGCACCACCGCGGACTTCGCCGACTCCAGTTGGCAGCACCTGTCGCGCAGCCAGTACGCCTCGATTGAGAAGGCGCGCACGCTGCTCGGCTACGACCCGACCTTCGAACCCGAAGCCGCGGTACTGGACGGCATCCGATGGCTGATCGACCATGCTCAGCTCGAGGTGGCCAACCGCCTGGTCGTCTAACGACATCGAAGCACCAGTGCTGTCGGCCGACGACGACCGACCAGGCTGCCGGATGCCGCAAGCGAGCGACTAGCGCTGTTGCTGCAGCGGCCCCGGGTGCTCGATCTCGACTGCCGTTCCGCGACCGCGCCTTCTTGCGTTCGCTCCCTATGCTGGCAGGTCATGCGCTTCGACCTCCCGCTCGCACGTCACCCGGATGGCCGCCACACCGCCAGTCGCTTATGAGAGGCGTCACTTGCGATGCCGCCAAGGACGGCAGGTCCGCGGTGACTGATGTTCAGCTTGGGACCGGTGTGCGTGCGTACGGGAGATTGCTGCGGCACGGGCCCGCCTCTCGGCCGTTCGCCTTCGCCGCGCTGGCACGGCTCACGCTGGCTATGGTCCCACTCGGCATTTTGATCCTGGTGGAGGAGGAGCGGCAGGCATACGCGATCGCCGGTGTGGTGAGCGGCGCGTATGCAATCGGTGCGGCGGTGGGAACACCGGTGTGGGGCCGGCTCATGGATCGCTTCGGGCAGGTTGCGGTGCTGCTGCCAACCGCGGTTAGCAGCGCCGCGCTGCTCGTCGGTTTGGCGCTCGCCACCACGAGCGGAGCGCCTGACCGAGCCCTCATCGCAATCGCCGCCGGTGTTGGGCTCAGCTACCCGGCGATCAGCCCCGCATTGCGCTCCAGCTTCCGGATTGTCCTGCCCGACCCTCAGGCTCGGAGGGTGGCTTTCGCCCTTGACGCGACCTCTGTTGAACTCGCCTTCGTCTGCGGCCCGCTGCTGCTGTCGGCCCTGCTGCTGCCACGAATTCCGCTCCTTCCACTCCTGGTCACCGCCGGGCTGATGGCCGGCGGCGGACTCGGCTACTGCGCGACGGGAGTCGCCCGCCGGGCCAGTGCGGCAGTTCAGCGGGCGGCCTCGGGTGAGAACTCCAGAACAGCAGGCGCGGACCCGCGGACAGCTCTGGCCTCGGCTGGGGTGGTGGCCGTCCTTATCGTGATGTTGATGCTCAGCATCGGCTTCGGACAGCTCGATACCTCGATGGCGGCTACCTCCGATTACGCGCTGGGAGGCACCGAGAAGGTGGGCGTCCTGTTCGCAGCGATCGCCGGCGGCAGCACCGTCGGCGGGCTCGCCTTCGGCGCACGGTCCTGGTCCTTCGACGAGCGCCGTGCGGTAGCCGTACTTCTCTGCCTATTCGGGCTGTTCCTTGCTCTGCTGGCTGGGCTATTGAGCGTAGGCGCGGTGAGCCTGCTGATCTTGCTGCCGGTGCTGTTCCTCACCGGGCTGACCATCGCTCCGACGTTGATCATGCAGCAGGGGCTGCTGGATCACTTGGCGCCAGCGCACCGGCTGAACGAGGCGCAGGCCTTCCTCTCAGCCTCGAACACCACAGGCGCGGCGGTGGGCACGGCGATCGCGGGCATTGTGATCGACATGGCTGGGCTGTCCTGGTCCTTCCTTGGCGCGGCGCTGGGCGCACTCTTCGCGGCCGCGGTCGCCGTACTCAATAAGCCGCGCTGGCCAATCCCGGAGCGTCGTTCTTGATCAGAATTGATCGCCTCGCACCTAGTGGGGTCCCACCTGGGAATACCTTCGACAGTGCCGGGTTGGCTAACACAGGATTCCTGTTCGGGAGGAGGCGCCTGCCGTGACCAATGACAACCCAGTGCTCGTCATCGGAGGCACCGGCATGCTCGGCGGGCAGGTGGTCACTGCCCTGCTGTCCCGCGGAAAGCGGGTTCGGGCCCTGGTGCGGCCCCCGACGAACGCGGCAGCACTGGAGCGAGCCGGGGTGGAGATCGCTCGCGGTGACATGATGGAGCCGGCGTCCTTGGTCCGGGCAATGGACGGCGCGGATGCGGTCATCACCACGGCGGCCGGCTATACACGCCATAGCAAAGGCGATACGGCCGAGATCGACACGATCGGTAACCGCAACCTGATTGACGCGGCGAGCCAGACGGGGGTCCGCCGATTTGTCCTGACCAGCATCCTCACCAGTGACCAGACCCCGCACGTTCCGCACTTCTGGCATAAGAAACTTGCCGAGGACCGGCTGGAGGAGCAGGGTGTGCCGTTCGTCTCGCTGCGACCGGGGGCGTTCCTTGACGGGATCATTCGGATGGGAGGGGATCCGTTTGCCAAAGGCCGGCTCATGTGGTTTGGTTCGCCGACGATTCCGCTGACATTCGTCCTCACAGATGATGTCGCCGGCTATCTTGCCGACGCCGCCGATGTGCCTGGCGTCGAGGGGCAGCGCATCGACATCGGGTGGGACCGACCGTTGAGCATTCAGGAGGTCGCACAAGTGGCGGGTCGGCTGCTCCGACGCGAGATCCGGGTGCGCACGATTCCGGCGGGCGTGATCAACGGGCTGTCCACGGTGGTGGGCAGATTCAGCCCAATGGTCAACGACATGGGATCGATGATGCGGTGGTTTCAAACCGGGCGGTACGTCGCCGATCCGACGCGTCAGCGCGACGTGTTCGGCGAAGTGCCCACCGCCGAAGGGGCAATTGCCAGACTGGTGCAAAGACTGGGACACACCATCCCCGTCTGATGGAATTCAGAGCTTGGATCTAGGGACGGCGAGCAGCTCCACGCGAGGTTCGCTACTCGCGCCGTCACACGCGGAAGGACTCAGAGGTCATTCAGCGGGATGGCGGTGTCGCGTAGGCGTGCCGTCGAGACAGCGCGACCCACGAGCTCGCGGAGCTGGTCGATGACGTCCCAGACATTGACGTTCATGGCCGCGGTGACTGTCCCATCGCGGGTCCAGAACACGATGAAGGCACCGCTGTGAATGTCGCCACGGACAATGACCTCGTCGTCGGGCTGCGCGTGGCCGACGTACTCCATTCCCAGGTCGTACTGGTCGGTGTAGAAGTAGGGCTGCCAGTCGTACCGGTCGGCCCTGCCGAGGATGGTGTTGGCGGCGAGCTGACCTTGACGGATGGCGTTGTCCCAGTGTTCGACGCGTAGCCGGCCGAGGATCGGGTGGTAGGCGTTGGCGACGTCGCCGGCCGCGAGAATATGGCGGTCGCTGCTACGTAGCTGCTCGTCGACGACGATTCCATTGTCGATCTCAAGCCCCGCGGACGCGGCAAGGCCGGTGTTCGGGGTGACGCCGACTGCAACGAGAACGAGGTCCGCAGGAAGGGAGCCGCCGTCGGTTGCAACGGCCGTGACATGTCCGCCCTCGCCCCTAATGGCGGACACAGTCGCGCCGGTGCGGAGGTCGACTCCATTGCTGCGATGTAGCGCCGCGAAGTACTGCCCCAGTTCGTCGCCGAGTACCCGCCGCAGCGGGATTGGCCCGGATTCCAGCATGGATACCTCGCAACCGGCCAAGCGTGCAGCGGCCGCGACCTCCAGGCCTATCCAGCCCGCGCCGATGATCACCCACCGCTCCGCTTCAGCCAGTGCAGCGCGGAGGATGTCGGCGTCTTCGATTCGCCGGAGCGTGTGGACGCCTGCCAAATCGACGCCCGGCAAGCTGAGGCGTCGAGGGCTCGCACCGGTGGCAAGGACGAGATGGTCATACGCCACCGCCTGGCCCGATTGCAACCGTACTTCGCATCTTCCGCGATCAATGCCGAGCACCTTCTCTCCGAAGTGAGTACGGACCTGGTGGTCGGCGTACCAGTCGCTGGAATGCACGTAGAGGCCGGCGGCGCCCGTCTTGCCCTGGAGGTAATCCTTTGACAGGGCCGGTCGCTCGTACGGGCGTTCCCTTTCGTCGCCGATGAGCGTCACGGGATGGTCGAAACCACCCTCTCTCAAGGTCTGGGCAACAGTGGCGGCCGCGAGTCCTGCGCCCACTACCACACACCCTCTGCCGTCAATGGACATCCGTTTCCTCCTTTTGCTTACGACTTGTCGCTGCCAGCCATCCCTAGCGGTTCAGGACGGCGAAGAACTCAGCGCGGGCCGACGCGTCTTCTCGAAGGACCCCCGCGAGGGCGGATGTACGGGTCAAAGCGCCGCTCGCGCGGACGCCGCGCAAGGTCATGCATGTGTGCTCGGCTTCAACCACCACGCCGACGCCCTTTGGACGGAGGTGCGTGTCGAGCCAGTCGGCGACCTGCTGGGTCAGCCGCTCCTGCACCTGCGGCCGGCGGGCGAACATCTCCACTACTCGCGCGACCTTGGACAGTCCGAGGATCCGTTCGGCCGGCAGGTACGCCACATGGGCGAGCCCAAGGAAGGGAAGCAGATGATGTTCACACACCGACTGGACGGGGATAGCCTTCACCACCACGAGTTGGTCGTAGCCCTCGTCGTTGCCAAAGGTGGTCATCTCGAAGTTGCGGGGGGTCAGCATCTCCGCGTACGCCTCCGCCATCCGGACCGCGCTTCTGGCCATGCCCGGGCTGGCGCAGGACACCCCCAAGGCCTCAAGAAAGTCGCGAGCCGCGCGGGCTGCCCCCTCGATGTCCGGCTGGCGGGTGCCGGCGCGCCTGCCGGACCTACGGTTGTCGATCTCGAAGGAGACGTTGCCCATGGCCGTCGCGGTCGTCATGTCAGCCTTCTCCGACGCCGAGCGCACTCAGCAGCACCAGAACGAGGGTGCTGACTGCGAAGATTCCATGCAGGACCACGGGCGCCCGCGGGATGTGCTGCTCAGCCAGCTCGACCGCGTCCGGCCGAGGATCGCCACGCATCGCAGCGCGCCCGTCCTTGGCCCATCGCCTCACCAGGAGCCCCCCGAGAGTGGCCACCAGGAGTAGACCTGCGAACGCGATCCATGCGACCACCGGGTTGTCGGTCACCAGATAGCCGATCCACACAACCAGCCCGCCCGCGGCGAGCCCGAAGTGGGTGAAGACTCGAGCCGGAGGAAAGTGCGTGGCCGCGCCAGCGCCACGACGCAGCCCTCCACGGCTCAGCCACCTGACCAGCATGAACGACCCGAAAGCGGCGGTGATTACCCAAGTGACAAGAGCAGCGATTCCCATCTGGCGGCCTCCCACACGGCAAGGAAATATCGGATAATGAAGTTAACGTTAGACCCAGGACGCTGTAAGGTCAAGATATCTCTCCGATAGAGGCGAGCGCATGCGGAACTTCGACCGGAATGTCACAGGGATCGGCGTGCTGGCCGACCCCGTACGCCGCCACCTGTACCGGTTCGTCTGCTCGCAGGCCGAACCCGTCAGTCGTGACCAGGCCGCTGAGGCAGTCGGCATCGCCCGCCATCAAGCGAAGTTCCACCTTGACCGGCTCGAGGCAGGGGGCCTGCTGGAAACCGACTACGTCCGGCTCACTGGACGCACCGGACCAGGCGCAGGACGACCTGCCAAGCGGTACCGACGCGGCCGCAAGCAGTTCACCGTCGCCCTTCCGGCGCGCGAGTACGAGCTTGTAGGCGAGGTCCTGGCCGAGGCCATCACTGACGCTGCTCGGACTGGCATCCCGATCTCTGAGGCTGTCAACGAGGCGGCAGCAGCGCACGGAACTGCCATTGCCGAAGCGGCGACGGACCGGCCATCGTCAGCCGGTGCGCCTGTCGACCTCGTCCTCGAACTCCTCAGCGAGCACGGATACGAACCCCGAGGAGACGGCCGCACCTTCATCTTGGCCAACTGCCCGTTCCACGCTCTGGCCCG
>DATFOP010000069.1:0-4200 GCA_035265505.1 Propionibacteriaceae bacterium
CCAATGCCGGTCTGCTCGATCACTGTCTGCTGATCTTCCGGCGCGAGATCGAGCACGACGCCGAGCGCTTCCAGCACGTCTGCCGCACCACAGGCGGACGAGGCAGCGCGATTGCCATGTTTGACCACGCGTGCACCTGCCGCAGCCATCACGATCGCGGCCATGGTGGAGATATTGACCGTGTGCGCTCGATCGCCGCCGGAACCCACGATGTCCACGGCTGGGCTGGCCACCTCGATCGGGGTGGCGAATTCGATCATCGTGTCGGCCATGCCGGCCAGCTCCGTGACGGTTTCCCCCTTGCTCCGCAGCGCCACGACAAAGGCCGCAAGCTGGGCGGCCGTGGCTTCGCCACGGAGAATCTGCTGCATGGCCCATGCGGTGGTCTCTGCGCTCTGGTCCTCGTGACGAACCAAGCCAGCCAACAGCTCCGGCCAGTTCGTCACTGCCTCAGCCACGGGTAGTGAGTGACGTGCCCACTCGCGGCCTTAACATCGCCGCGACCGTGTCGGGCAGTCGCAGTGGATCGATCGGATGGGCGACGACGCCGTCGGCACGCGACCAGGTGGCCAACCACGCGTCGTCTCGACGACCGGTCAGCACCAGGATCGGCGGGCACTTGGCGATCTCGTCCTTCAGCTGGCGGCACAGTCCCATGCCGCCGGGCACCGCCTCGCCGTCCAAGATGACCAGGTCGATACCTCCACCGTCCATTGCCGCGATCACCGCTGGTTGGGTCGCGACCTCGACGACTCGTACGGGCGGCAAGTCGACCGCCACCTTGCGACCGAGCGCCAGCCGGACGTTTTCCCTTACGGTCCGGTCGGACGCGTAGAGGAGGATGATCAACTCCTCCGGCCCCGATCTGGGCGCTCTCTCGGCGCTCGGCTGCTCGCTGTTCATCGTCTGCTCATCCCCACTTCTCACTGCACCCTGCGGAGCCGGTCGATCCTATCCTGGTGAGTCGATCCAATTGCCCGACCTCGACTGGTCCAGTCGTGACCCTGCAATGTCGTGCCCAGGGGTGACCTCGGCAGGTCATACAGCAATAATGACCTCGTGGCCCTACACACCCATGCCGTCAGCGGCTCGATGACCAAGCCGGCCAGCGCCCTGCATCCGATACCGCAGGTTCGTCTTCGGGGTCGAGAGAACCGCCCAGACTTCGTCGCCGTCGGCACCATCGTCTGGTTGGCGTCGGAGCTGATGTTCTTCGCTGCGCTGTTTGCCGCGTACTTCACGGTCCGTAACGTCTCCAACTCCCAGGCCGCCCAGCTCGGGGTCGAAACGCTCTGGCAGTTCGAAACCGACAAGCTGAACATTCCGTTCGCGATCTTGAATACCAGCGTCCTGGTGGCCAGCTCCTTCACGTGCCAGATGGGCGTCTTCGCGGCTGAGCGGGGACAGGTCAAACGGACAGGTTCCTTGGGCGCCATTCGGCAGTGGGGTCTGCGCGAGTGGTATGTGCTGACCTACGTGATGGGCGCGTTCTTCATCGGCGGCCAGATCTATGAGTACGCGGCCCTGTTCTCGGAGAACCTCACCATCTCCAGCAGCGTCTACGGATCCCTATTCTTCTTGGCCACCGGGTTCCATGGGCTCCATGTCACGGGTGGTTTGATCGCCTTCGTCCTGCTGCTCGGGCGCACGTTCCTCGCCCGAACCTTCACTCACGAGCAAGCCGTGAGCGCCGTTGTAGTGTCCTACTACTGGCACTTCGTCGACGTGGTGTGGATCGCCCTGTTCGGTGTGATCTACATCCTGCGGTAGTCATGCATCTGTCAGCCGAGAGACAACTGAATAGCCAATAGCGAACCGCAAAGCGAGAGGGTCCACGTGCGATTCCTGTCTTCGAGAAGAAGGCATCCAGCTGCCAAGGTGCTGCTTTTGCTGTTCGCGCTGTTCGTTCTGGGTGCGCTGTACAACACCGTTGCACCCGCCCAGCGGGTCTCCGCCGATGCACACAACACTCAGCAGGTCGCTGAGGGCAGGGCGCTGTTCGCGGTCGGCTGCGCTTCCTGCCACGGGCTGAACGGGGAGGGCCAGACCACCGAGACGATCCAAGGTCCATCGCTGGTCGGCGTCGGCGCCGCCGCGGTCGACTTCCAGGTCTCCACCGGACGGATGCCGATGGCTCGTCCTGGGGAACAGGCTCCGATCAAGCCCAACCGATATTCCGAGGAGGAGATTGCTGCGCTGGCCGCATTCGTGGCCTCGATCGGTCCAGGTCCCGACATTCCGACCGAAGCCGACTACAGCGCGGCCAACATCAGTGAAGAGGACCTCGCCCGCGGCGGCGATCTGTTCCGTACCAATTGCTCGGCATGCCACAACTTCGAAGGCGCCGGTGGCGCGCTGCCCAATGGTAAGTACG
Source organism: Propionibacteriaceae bacterium (assembly GCA_035265505.1). Taxonomy (GTDB): domain Bacteria; phylum Actinomycetota; class Actinomycetes; order Propionibacteriales; family Propionibacteriaceae; genus Microlunatus. The sequence goes on from DATFOP010000069.1 coordinate 2,375, forward strand.
CCCCGCCGCTGGCTGGCCTCAGCGAGAAACGTCTGTACGAGGCGATGGTGACCGGACCTCAGCAGATGCCGGTCTTCTCCGACGAGGTGCTCCGGCCTGAAGACAAGCGGGCAATCATCGGCTACCTGGAAGAGCTGCATGAGCGGCCTAGTGACGGCGGTCTCGCGCTCGGCGGCATTGGCCCGGTGAGTGAAGGATTATGGGGCTGGATCATAGGGCTCGGTTCCCTCATCTTGTTTGCCGTCTGGATCGCTGCCAAGGGGGCGAAAGCTAAGTGAGTGAAGACACCGGCGCCAGTCCGATCCTCGCCAGCAGCGATCACCACGGCCATGACCTGACCGAAGCCGACGAGGCGCGCTACCCGGTGCCCGATCCGGGGCATCCGGAGCATCTGCCGCGCTTAACCGATGTCGATCCCAAGGCCGCCGATCGCGCCACCCGGCAGGTCGCCTTCTTCTTCGGCACGGTTCCACTCCTGGCTATCGGGTTCGCTGTTGTCTACTTCGCCGTGCCCGGAGACTGGTTCTTCGACTTCGGGCCGTTGCGGGCCAACGCCAGAAATCTCGGGCTCGGCCTCACGTTCGGGCTTTCGCTGTTGTTTATCGGGATCGGTGCGGTGCAATGGGCTCGGACGCTGATGAGCGACGAGGAGATGGTCGATCTCCGGCATGGCGCCACGTCGAAGCCGGAAGACCAGAAGTGGATGCTGACCGAGCTCGACAAAGTCGTCGACGAATCGAAGCTCACTCGTCGCAAGGTGATCGGTCGCAGCTTGCTCGCCGCCCTGACTTTCGTCTTCCTTCCGATGCTTGTCGGCCTTGCTGATCTCGGCCCGTGGCCCACGAAGAAGAGGCGGGCCGCAACGATCGAAAGAACCATCTGGGCCGAAGGCGTCCGGCTGGTCAACGACGTCACCTACGAGCCGATCAAGCCCGAGGACGTCGAGATCGGTCAGCTGATCAACGGCCAACCGGAGAACTTGAAGGACCTGCATGGCACGGCATTCCAGCAAGCCAAGGCCAAGGCCTCCATCATCGTCGTACGGATGGATCCCAACAGCATCAAGATCCCGGACTCCCGCCGCGACTGGCAGGTCGGCGGAATCCTGTGCTACTCCAAGATCTGCACGCACGTGGGCTGCCCGATCAGCCTGTGGGAGCAGCAGACCCACCACCTGCTCTGCCCTTGCCACCAGTCGACGTTCGACCTCGGCAACTCCGGAGTTGTCGTCTTCGGACCTGCAGCCCGCTCCCTGCCGCAGCTGCCGATCACCATCGACGGCGAGGGATACTTGGTGGCACGTAGTGACTTCACGGTGCCCACCGGACCGAGCTACTTCGAGCGAGATTCGCGGAACGACTTTGTAGAAGGTGACAACTAATGGCAGAGCCGGCCATCACGGTACCTGGCAGTCCTGCTGTCGAGGCCGAGGTCCCCAAGAAACAGGCGGGCCCGGTTTTTCGGGCTGCGCGGGGTCCCGTGAAGTGGGCAGACGAACGGATCGGCGTCGCCGGCCTGCTTAGGCCGTTCTTCCGCAAGGTTTTCCCCGATCACTGGTCATTCCTGCTGGGTGAGATCGCGCTTTACTCCTTCATCGTCCTGCTGCTGTCCGGCGTCTTCCTCACCATCTGGTTCAAGCCGTCGATGGCTGAGATCGAGTACGAGGGCACCTATGAGCTGCTTCGCGGGTTGCCCATGTCCGAGGCGTACGCATCGACGCTGAGCCTGTCGTTCGACATTCGCGGCGGCCTGTTGCTGCGGCAGATGCACCACTGGGCAGCCGCGCTCTTCGTCGCCGCCATGCTGGCACACAGCCTTCGAATCTT
>DATFOP010000070.1:0-2662 GCA_035265505.1 Propionibacteriaceae bacterium
TCGCGTTCCTCGATCATGCCGCCACCGCCTCGTCCTCGCGCAGGCTGCGGCCGGTCAAGCTGAGAAACACGTCGTCCAGGGTCGGCACCGAGACGTCCGCAGCCTGCACGGTCACCCCCGAATTGTCCAAGTGGCGAAGGAGACCAGGCAGAGCCTGCTGCCCTTTGTCGAAACGGCCAGTCAGAACGACTCCCAGCGGGCTGGGCGACTCGCTGAGCTCACGACCCCTCTCCGCGACGACCGCGCGGGCGGCCGCTATGTCGCTTGCTTCGACGGTGACGGTGATGCGGTCGCCGGCCAAATTGGCTTTGAGGTTCGCCGGCGTGTCGTCCGCAATGATCGAACCGTGGTCGATCACGAGGACCCTTTCGGCTTGCGCGTCCGCCTCTTCCAAATAGTGCGTTGTCAGCACCAAGGTGGTTCCGTGCTCAGCGCGCAGATGCAGAATGTGATCCCACAGATTGGCTCGATTCTGCGGATCCATTCCTGTTGACGGTTCATCGAGGAACAGCAGCTGGGGGCGGTGCATGAGCCCGAGAGCCAGATCGAGCCGACGACGCTGGCCGCCGGAGAGGGTGCTGACCCGGCGCTTGGCCAGCGGGATCAAATCCAGGCTCGCCAGGAGCTCGTCGGATCTGCTCGCCGCATCAGTGGAGTTCATTCCGTAGAAACGGCCCTGGTTGACCAGCTCGTCACGGACCCGGAAGCTGTACCCGGCGCCGCTGGCCTGACCGACATAGCCGATCCGGGAACGTACGAGAGCCGGCTTCGTGGTGACATGGGCTCCCGCGACCACAGCAGTCCCGGACGTGGGCGGCAGCAAGGTGGTCAGCATGCGCAGTGTGGTCGACTTTCCCGCCCCATTGGGACCGAGGAAGGCCACCAGCTCACCGCTAGCGACGTCGATATCGACGCCTCGAACCGCCTCGATCGTCTCCTTCTTCGACACGAAATGCCTTGTCAACTGGCGTGTGTGGATCATTAGTCAGATTCCCCTCTCGCGTCCGCAGGCCGCGAGTCTAGGCGCGACCACTGACAAGTCACCGCGAAGTGCTACGCAGGAATCTTCAGTTCGATGGGGTAGTCGCGCTCCTCGCCAAAGCTCACCATGCAGCGAAAAAGTGTGTCACCCCGAAGCTGAATCTGGGGCGGCAGCGGCACGATTTGCCAGTCCTTGCGCACCGAGCCGGACGGCAGAACCTTCGCGAGCGTGGCTTCCGAACACAGCCGCCGGACCTGCCTGTTGGCTTCGAACTGTGACTGCAAGACCACCGGACCGGGCAGCTGACCACCAGCGAAGACCTGGTAGATGTGCTGCTCGTTGCAATCGGCGAGCTCGCCCAACCACGGCGCATCCCCCATCGACTCGATGCCGTTCCAGCACTCGGGTTCGGTCACGCAGAAACTGTTCGAGCCCAGCGAGTTTGAGCAGTCAGTGAAACCTCGAGGAGCCGGAACCTGCTGCCGGTTCGTCGTCTCCGGCGTGCGGCTGCCGGTCTGCGTGGGCGTGGGCGTCGGCATGGGGCTTGCCGTGGCCGATGGGGTGGTCGGCGGCAAGGTCGCAGCGCGATCCGGCTGCATCGTCAACACGGCGGCCGCGAACGCCACCAAGATCACCACCAATGCCGCCACGAGCAGGGCAGGTGCCACCCGCCGATGCTCGGGCTCAAGCGGGGTGGGGTCGCGCGCGGTCCGCGCTCGCCCCTTGGCTTTGATTGCCGGAGCAGCGGCACGGCCGTTGGGGCCGCCGACTTGGGGTGCTCGCTGCTCCCCGTCGCCCGGCAGCTTCAGCGCCGTCAGAGCCGTGCTGAAGTCGGCGGCAGTCGGCCGCTCGGCGGGATTGTCGGAAAGGGCCTTCAGCAACAGATCCATGAACTGCCGATCGACCCCCGGCACTCGCTCGATCGGCTCGTCCTGCAGCTCGATCAGTTCCAGCAGGGTCGGTTGGCGACCCTCGGGGTAGCGAGGGGCCTTGCCGCAGAGAAGGGCGTACAAAGTGGCGGCAAGGGAATAGACATCGCTGAATTCGGTCGGTGCTTCGCCGTAGATCACCTCTCGAGGTGCGTACGCCGGGGTCAGTGCTTCCAGAGTGGCCGCGATCTCACTGCCGGGTTCGGGCACGGCCGCCAGACCGAAGTCAGCCAGACCAGGGTGGCCGTAGGCGTTGATCAGGATGTTCGCCGGTTTCACGTCGCGATGCAGAACGCCGCGGGCATGCGCATCGGCCAGCGCATCGGCAATCCGTACGCCGACCTCTCGGACGCGTTCTTGCGATTGCCGATTCTCTGGCTTTAACCACTTCGAGAGCGACCCGCCGGGGCACAGCTCCATCACCAGGTACGGCTGGTTATCCTCCAGAATCCCGGCATCGTGCACCGTCACGATGCCCGGGTGACCCGACAGGCGTCCCGCAGCACCGGCCTCCCGCAAGAAGCGGCGCCGCTCCGTCTCCGACGTGAGCCTGCGCTGGTCGACCTTAACTGCCACCAAGCGGTTGAGCGACTCCTGCCGCGCCTGCCAAACCGTCGAAAACCCACCCTGAGCCAGGGGTCGCCACTCGGCGAGCCCCGGAATCTGGGGGGGAGCGCTGATCATTGGCTTAAAGATAGACGTGACAAAGTGGCGAAACACGCGTTTGTGCCCGAGCCTTACCCAATTGCGA
>DATFOP010000071.1:0-5227 GCA_035265505.1 Propionibacteriaceae bacterium
ACGGCCGGATCGACACCGTACGTCCCGAGCACACGCCGGAGGCGATGCACCGACCGCCCCGGCAGGACATCCGCGGCGGCGAGGTTTACGTGTACCGCCGCACGGGCCAGCCCTGCTTGGTCTGTGGATCCGCCATCCGCACCGAGGTGCTTGCCGGGCGCAACCTGTTCTGGTGCGGGAAGTGTCAGCGGCGCGGATGATCTTCTCCGTCGGATCGGGTCGCATTGCTCTCAACGACGAGGGTGTGATCACCGGCGCCTGGCACCTGAGCCGGCCGAATGACAACTATCTGTGCGACACGGCCCAGGTGCGCTTGTGGCGAGATGGGAAATCGGTGTCCTGGGGTCAGCCTGACATCCAACCGGATGCCGACGAGGTCCAGATCGATTGGCAGTCGGAGGGCGGGCTGCGGCTGAGCGTTCGGCATACCTTCACCGCCGGCTGGGGCTTGCGGCTAGCGCTAATCAATCTCACCGGGGAGCCGCAGCTACTGGACGACGTCGAGCTCACGCTTCAGGCTGCCCCGGGTCACCTGGGCTGGGGCTTAGCGGCCGGGTGTGAGGCAGCATTCTCGATTCACCCCGCCGATGGGGGGTCTCCGGTGCTCGGTGGGGTGCTCCGTGTCGGATCAATCGTCAGCTTCAGTCCCGCCGGTGCCAATCTCGGCGAGGTTGAACTGCCGGCCCATGGTCGCTACGTCCTCAGCTGGCAGTGGGATTGGTATGCCAACCCGCGCGTCTTCGGCCGCGGTCGCCATACCGGCGTGCCCGATTCGTTGTTCTTGATCACCGAGCAGCCTGCGCGGATCACCGCTGGACCTGACACTGCTGTCGTGGCGCCGTGGCTGCACGTGCTGGCAGAAGAAGGCGACACCATCGAGCTCCAGGCCAGCGCGCCGGGGGTCTACGGCGTGGAGCTGCGCTCTGCGACTGGAGTGATCGGCTATTCACTGTTTGCGGCCGACCCGCCCGATGTCTTTCTGACCGGACTCGCCACCAGCATGCTCGGCGGCCCACGGACGCCTGCAGGCGTCGTCCGGATCGACGACGCGGCCGCAGGTCTGGTTGTGCAGCAGGCGCTCAGCAAAGGCCAGCTCGAGCAACCAGAGGACGCGGCGGACACGCTCGCCAGGTTGGCAGCGAGGATCACCCAAACGCAGAATCTGGACCCGCTGGCGCTGGCCTTTCTGACCGGTCAGGCAGTTGCCGAGGGCGATGCCGAACTCCTGGATACCGTCGTCACGGGTTTGCTCGCGTGCTCGTCCGCGACTCCCGGGCTCGGCTTGGCAGTGCTGCGGTTGCGTGCGGCCTCGCTCGTTCTCGGCGCGCCCACCCGAGGGGCGATCGAGCGGCTGCGCACGATGAGCGAAAGCCTCGACGTTGAACGAGACAACCGGGCGGCGGAGGACCCGCGGGCAATGGTCGGCCGGGATGTTGCCGCGTTAGAACTGGCAATCGTGCTTGGTTCGGTCGATTTCGAGGTCGAAGCCCAGTCCGGTGCCGAGGCGCGAGTCGCGCGCCTGGGGCGTCGGCTGGGTGCGGGTTTGAAAGGATTGCCCGCCGAACCGGTCGAACTGGTCGAACTAGCCCAGATCGCAGTCGTACTGGATCTGCTCCCCGAGCGGCTCGGTGTCGCCTTTGGTCGTCGCTGGCTCTGCTCGCCTGGCGAGCTCGGCCGGCGCGCCCGCACGGAAGTGATCAACCGCTGTACTCACCAGCTCCGAAAGCACGGTCGAGTAAGTGGCGAGCCGCCCGAGACGATTCGCCAGGCGGCTGCCTGGCTTGCACTTGGTCAGTCAACGGCGGGGTGAGCCAGCGTTCGGCGGGCGGAGAGCAGCTCGATCTCTGGCCGATAGGCGACCAGTCGCTCCACCGCGTCGAGGACCTCGACGACATGCGACCGCTCAGAGCTGACCAGCGCGACCCCTAGGCCGGCGCGGCGATGGAGATCAAGATGGTCAACTTCGGCCACGCTGATCGCGAACTTGCGACGCACGTCGGCGATGAGTGGCCGCAGCACCGAACGCTTGTCTTTCAGCGAATGCACCTCACCGAGCCGCAGGTCGAACTCCATCATGCCCACCCACATCGCCATCTGGCAGAGCGTACGCGACACCGCTTGGGTTGTGAGCGGCCCAAGTCGGCGACCGCGCCGCTGCACCGCTGCCCCCCGCAAGTGGGACATGGATACGGCGCGGCGACCCTAAGCTGTAGCCATGAGCTCGCGTCCCCTGATCGGCTTGTCGACGTATCGCGAGCCTGCCGCCTGGGGGGTGTGGAACACGTCGGCCGATCTGCTGCCCGCTGTCTACGTGCACTCCGTTGAAGCCGCCGGCGGCGCGGCCGTTTTGTTGCCGCCGCAGCGCATCGGCGCCGACGACATCGTGGCCCGTCTGGACGGACTGATCCTGTCTGGAGGAGGCGATATCGAGCCGGCCCGCTACGGTCAGAAACCGCATCCGCGCTCGCGGAACTTTCGACGCGATCGCGATTCCTGGGAGCTGGCGCTGCTCAATGCCGCCGACGAGCGCGCGCTGCCCACTTTGGGGATCTGCCGGGGCATGCAACTCATGGCCGTACGAGCGGGCGGAGTCTTGGACCAGTACACGCCCGATGTCGTCGGCCACGACGAGCACTCACCCGGCGCTGATGCGTACGGCTGGATCTCGATCACGACGGTCGCCGATTCTTTGGTGCGGCGCCTGGTGGGCAACCACCTGCAGGTCAGCTGCCACCACCATCAGTCCGTTGCCTCCCACCCGGGATTTGTCGCCACCGCACGGGCAGCCGATGGCACAGTAGAGGCGATCGAAGATCCCGAACGGCCGTTCTTCCTGGCCGTCCAGTGGCATCCGGAGAACGGCGATGATCATGGACTTTTTGCCGGCCTGGTCGAGGCAGCGGCTCGTCTCGGGGTCAGCTGAGGAGATGGAGAGCCCCATCGTCCATGGCGAACGTTCGCACCGGACCCGGCGGGGTGTTCCTGGTTTCGAACCGGACGGTGACCCGGCCTCGTCCCGAGCCCCACACCCAGCCGCGACCATGATCATCATGTTCGACGTCCGCGCCGGCAACCCATCGCGGCGCAGACCGCTCCGGCGCCGACACGACGGCTGCCCTCGATTGATCGCCTGCGTTTCCGGCGCCCTCGCCTTCGCCGGCAAACAGGTCCTCCTGTAGCACGTCTGTAAGTCCGGCAACTCCGACTCCGAGCAACCGGATTCCTCCCGCGGTGTCCACTCCAGCGAGCAGCGACTGCGCGACGTCGCTGATGACCTGAGCGCGATCCGTGGCCCCAAGCAGGGTCCGGGAACGGGTGAGCGTGGTGAAGTCGGCATGCCTGACCTTGATCGTGACCGTGCGCGCGAAGAGCCGGGCCGTGCGCAGTCGAGCAGCTACCTGGCCCGCGTCGCGCTCCAGCACGAGCCGAAGTTCACCTGGGTCGACAAGATCATTCTCAAAAGTGTCCTCGACGGAGATGGATTTGCTCTCGCGTTCGGGCTCGACGGCACGGTCGTCGCGGGCGAACGCGAGGTCGATGAGGGCCTGACCGTGCGCCTGCCCCACTACCTGCACCAATTCATCCACACTGGCCGCCTGCAGATCCGCAACCGTTCGCACCCCAATGCGACCCAACCGTTCCTGGGTCACGGGACCGACGCCGGGTATCACGCCAACAGGCAACGGCTGCAGCAACGCCACCTCGGTGCCCGCCTCGACCACCCGGAGACCGTCCGGCTTGGCCAGCTCACTCGCCACCTTCGCGACGAACTTCGACGTGGCCACGCCAACGGAGGCCGTCAGCCCGCCGGTCCGCTCCGCAATGTCGGCCTTGAGGTCGGCAACCAGCGCTTGCAGTCCCCTTCTGGTCAAGTCGATCGCTCGGTTCGCGCCGCGCAGATCGACGAACGCCTCGTCAAGAGACAGCGGCTCGACCAGCGGTGACAGCTCGCGAAGGGCGCGCATCACGTGGCCGCTGGCCTCGCGGTATACCCCGAAGCGGCCGCCGAGAAATGCGGCGTGCGGGCAGCGGCGCCGGGCTTCAGAAGCTGGCATGGCTGAGCGCACTCCGAAGATGCGCGCCTCGTACGATGCGGTTGCCACAACCCCACGCACGCCAGTGCCGCCCACCACGACCGGCTTGCCGCGCAGCGATGGCTTGTCGCGCTGCTCGACCGAGGCGAAGAAGGCGTCGAGGTCGAGATGCAGCAACGAGGGCTCACGACGCACGCTGTCATTGTTAACTAGCTCGTGTCACCGCCGTACGCAACAATGGCCTGGTTGCGCACCTGAGCAGAAGGGCGTTCATGGATATCTGGCCGGGCAACCCCTACCCTCTCGGCGCCACCTACGACGGTGCCGGAGTGAACTTTGCGATCTTCTCCGAGGTCGCCGACGGAGTGGAACTGTGCCTGATCGACGATGAGGGCGCGGAGAAGCGGATCGAGCTGACCGAGGTGGACGGCTATGTGTGGCACGCCTACTTACCGGGCGTGCTTCCTGGTCAGCGCTACGGCTTCCGGGTGCACGGTCCGTATGAGCCTCACAACGGCCACCGCTGCAACCCGTCGAAGCTGCTGCTCGACCCGTACGCGAAGGCCATCGACGGCCAGATCGACGGCCACGAGTCTTTGTTCTCATACCGATTCGACGATCCGAACGCGTTCAATGATCAGGACTCTCTCGGTCACACCATGCTTTCGGTGGTCGTGAACCCGTTCTTCGACTGGGGTCATGATCGTCCGCCGCGGCGGGAGTACCACGAGACTGTGATCTACGAGATGCACGTCAAGGGGTTGACGATGCTGCATCCAGCCATCCCTGAGGAGGTCCGTGGGACTTACGCGGCCGTCGGCCATCCAGTGATCATCGACTATCTGACCAAGCTGGGCGTGACGGCTGTCGAACTGCTACCGGTGCATCAGTTCGTGAACGACTCCCATCTGGTGGCCAAGGGCTTGTCCAACTATTGGGGCTACAACACGATCGGCTTCCTTGCTCCACACAACGGCTATGCCAGCAACAGCCGGGGGCAGCAGACGACTGAGTTCAAGGCCATGGTGAAGGCGCTGCACGCCGCCGGCATCGAAGTGATCTTGGACGTGGTTTACAACCACACCGCCGAGGGCAACGAGAAGGGACCGACGATCGCCTTCCGGGGCCTGGACAACGCCTCCTACTACCGGTTGGTGGACAACGACAAGCGGCATTACTACGACACCACCGGG
>DATFOP010000072.1:0-6886 GCA_035265505.1 Propionibacteriaceae bacterium
GAGCCCGCCGACTTCACGATCGCGACCATGCCGGCGCGCTTCGCTGATCTCGGTGACCTGCACGCCGACATCGACGAAAACGTCTATCAGCTCGACGAACTTCTCGAGTGGGCGGAGCGTGACGAACGCGACAGCCACGAGCGTCCCGCGGACGCGGACTCCTGACCAACCGGCCGGGGACTAGGCGAGGCCCTTGCTCGTCAGCCACTCCCCGGCAACCTGGTCGGGATCTTGACGCTCACTGACGACTTTCTTATCCAGGGCCATCAGATCCTCAGTAGTCAACGCGGCTTGCACCGCGTCCAAGGCGGATGTGGCGGTCGAGTTGCTGGCCACGTCCTCCCGCACCAACGGGATCACGTTCTGCGGCAAGATCATCGATTGCGGATCCTCGAGCTGCACATAGCCCTTCTCCGAGATGACGGCGTCGGTGGTGAAGAAGGTCGCCACCTGGATCTTGTTCGAGTCAAGGTCGCTGATCTTGGGCGGGTACTTCGCGTATGGCTTGAACGCCTTGAACTTCGCGCCGTAGATCTTCTCCAACCCCGGGGGGCCGTACGCGCGGTTCTCTAGCTCGGGCGGGCCACCGAGGGTCGCACCGCTGGCGATCTTCTTCAGGTCCTCGAGCGAGGTAATCCCGTTCTTTTCTGAGTACTCCTTGGTCACGACGTACACGTCCTGATCGACAGCCGGCGAGGATTTGAGCGGCTTGAGCCCGCTCGGCAGCGCTTCTGGCAGAGCCTTCTCGACTTCTTCGGCCGTGGTGGCGGTGGCATTCGCGTCGAAGTGGAGCAACAGGTTTCCGGTGTATTCGGGCACCACCGAAATGGACTGGTCCTGCAGCGCCTTGATGTAGATCTCCCGAGATCCGATCCCCAGCTTCGTCGAGGATTGGACACCCTTGGCCTGAAGCGCCTGGGAATAGATTTCGGCGAGGATCTTGGACTCGGTGAAGTCAGCGGAGCCCACCAAGATTTCACCGCCTGTGGGGCTCGACGCAGCTTCCGACGGTTCGGCTGAGGACTCCGCCAGCGGATCGTTGCCGCCGCCACAGGCCGTCAGCAGCAGGGCGGCGATCCCCAAGCCAGCGCCGATCACGGAACTCTTGATCTTCATTGTCGACTCCATCTGGACGCCGGGGATGTCCCGACCGTCGGACCAGGTTATGTCGACACAGCGAGAACTCCACCAGCTGTCTGGCTGAGTACATGCCGCCGTCGCGCGCTCAGCCAGGCGATGGCTCCCAACGCCACGTCCAAGACGATCGCCAGCAGAGCGACGATAAGGGCGCCGGCAAACATTTGGGGGTAGTCACGGTTCGCGTTCCCCGAGACCAATAGCCGACCGAGGCCAGTGCCGGAGCTGTACGCGGCGATCGTCGCCGTGGCCACGACCTGCAGCGTTGCGCTCCTCACGCCGGAAATCACCAGCGGCAACGCCAGCGGCCATTCGACGTGGCGGATGACCTGGCCGCCCGACATCCCAAGTGCGCGAGCCGCATGGACCGCCTCGTGGTCGGCTCCACGGATGCCCGTGGCCGTGGAGGTCAAGATCGGCGGTACGGCGAGTACGGCCAGCACGCCGACGATCGGTCCGTTCCCGGTGCCCAGGAGCAGCACGATCAGGACCAACAGGCCGAGGCTGGGAATCGCCCGCGCCGCGTTACCGACTCCGATCAGCAGGAAGGAACCTCGGCCGGTGTGACCGATCACGATCCCTAGCGGGATGGCAATCAGGGAAGCGATGACCACCGCTGCGGCGGTATAGCCGAGGTGCTGCAGCAGTAGGTAGCCGATTCCGGCGTCACCTTGCCAGTTCGCGGGATCACTGAGGTAGTCGAACAGATTCATGCCGTCACCCGCCTGCGCAGCCACGGTAGGCTTCCGCGCTGGATCAACAAGATCAGCCCGTCGGCGATCAGCGCCAGAGCCAGCGTCAGGACCAGCGCCACAATGATGGGCGTGTAGAAATAGCTCCCGAAGCCAAGATCGAAAAGCTTTCCGAGCGCCCCGCTGCCGACCAACACGGCAACACTGACCAGAGCGATGTTCGAGACCGTGACGACCCGCAACCCGGCGAAGATCACCGGCATGGCCAGCGGCAACTCCACGCGAGAGAGGCGGCGGAATGAGCCGTAGCCCATGGCAGAAGCGGATTGCTTGACGCTTGGGGACACCGAGCGCAGACCGTCGACGACGCTACGGACCAGCAGGGCGATCGAGTAGACGGCGAGCGCTGCGACGATGTTAGCGGGATTGAGGATCTGCGTCCCCAGGACCAACGGCATCAGCACAAACAACGCGAGTGAGGGGATGGAGTAGATCACGCCCAAGATGGCCAGCAGCCCGTTGGCCGGCTTGCCGGTCTTGAAGACCAGATAGCCGAGCGGCAGCGAGATCACAAAAGCCAGCACAACAGGGACCAGCGCCAAGATCACATGCTCAACCAGCAATCCGCCGATCATCTCCAGGTTGCGGTTGATCCAAGCCCAATCGAGATTCACCGGACCGGCGCCTCGGCTCGATCAGCGTCACGCTCGTGCACGTCAGTTGAGCCCGAGCCCTGGCCGTTGTCGATGACACCGCCCGGAACAATCTCGACCGGAACTCCGGCGATCACGATGGTGTCCTCATCAGAGTTCTGGCTTTGCCCGGCGGACTCCTCGAGTGGGGTGGCGTCTTCGATTCCCTGTTGGCTCTCGGGGGCAGGGTCGGATTCAGCACTGTCCTGGTCTCCGACGTTGCCAGCCAAGTCGCGGTCGGCGCGGATTTCTTCATCGGAGCCGTCGTAACGAGGAGCGGCTTGCTCGTCGGTTTCGGCAGCAGCGCTGGTGGCATCCGCCGCCTCCGAGGACACAAGCTCGCTGCTCTTCAGATCCCTTTCCTCACGGCTGCGCTCCTCCGCGCCGCCGTCACCAGCGCCGGTGCTGCCCGCGTACGCGTCGCTCGAGCTGTCCACGTCCGCTTCAGCTCCGGCAGCCGCCGCGGCCGACCCGGCCGACCCATCAGCAACGCCTGGTTGATCGGCCGTGCTCGGGCGGTCCGTCTCGACCGCCTGATCGCCGTCGGCCATCGGGCGGTCCCTCTCGACCGCCTGATCGCCGTCGGCCGCCCCAAGCGCGATCGACTCTTGCTGCGCCCCCTTGACCTCAGCGACCTGCGTCAAGATTTGTTGGGCTGACACGACACCGGCAAAACGTCCGCTGGCCCGGTTGACCGCAACCGCCAGGCTGACCGGTGAGGTAAGAGCGGCGTCGAGCGCTATCCGAAGGGTGTCGGTCTCCGGATCGAAGGTCGAGCCCACCGGGTGGAGGCCCGTGGGCCGGCTGGGATCAGTCCAACCCAGGGGCCGCGCATCGGCGTCCACAACCAGCGAAGGCGTGTCACGTGCCGCCGAAGCATCGCGGACGACGGGGACGCTGTACAGCGGCAGATCCGCGGCCGGCACGAAGGACAGCGACCGATAACCGCGGTCCTTGCCGATGAAGCCCTCGACGAACGCATCGGCCGGCTCATCCAGCAGCTGCTGCGGAGTACCGACCTGGGCCAGACGGCCGCCCACCCGCAGGATGGCCACCTGGTCGCCCAGTTTGATCGCCTCGTCGACGTCGTGGGTGATCAAGATGATTGTCTTGCTCAACCGGCGCTGCAGCCTGAGAAAGAACTCATGCAGCTCCCCCCGCACGACCGGGTCGACCGCCGAAAACGGTTCGTCCATCAGCATGACCAGCGGATCCGCAGCGAGCGCCCGGGCCACCCCGACGCGCTGCTGTTGGCCACCTGACAGCTGCACCGGATAGCGGTTGGCCAGCTTGGGGTCCAGTCCGACGCTGCCGAGGAGCTCGAAGGCGCGTTTGCGAATCTTGGACTTGTCCCAACGCAGTAGGCCAGGAACTGTCCCGATGTTTTCCAGGACCGTACGGTGCGGGAAAAGGCCACCGCTCTGAATGACGTAACCCATCTGGCGTCTCAGCGTGGTCTTACGCTTCGACCGCAAGGGAGTCCCGTCCCAGGTGATCTGTCCCTTGGTGGGCTCGAGCATCCGGTTGACCATCCGCAGAGTCGTGGTCTTGCCGCATCCTGAGGGACCGACGATCACCGTGATCTTGTGCGACGGCACCGTCAGGTTCAGGTCGGCCACGGCGGTCGTGCCGTCTCGGAAGGTCTTGCTGACTGACTCGAATTGGATCACGTCAATCCACCACTCCAGGTCTGTCTTTGGTCATGACGCCATTACCCGATGGCCTGTGACCTCCACCGGTGCAGGTCACAGATGACCATAGCCCTCAGGGCGGATAAAACCCGTACGCTGCGCGGCGTGCCCCGACTTCGCGACTCGTGGAAGCACGCACGGTAGTTACTCGCAGGTAATCTGACGATGCACGCGTGAAGCCTGATTGAGTGAGATCCAGCCCATCCAGCCCATCCAGCCCATCCAGCCAGGAAGTCGAGCATGGAAGTCGTGCAGGTCGGAGCCATCGTCATTGCTTTGGCGATCTCGCTGGTGGGCGTAGGCTTCTTCGCACGGGCCGTGCACATGATCATCCGCGTCGTCAAGCTCGGGCGCCCGACCCCCGGACGTCGCGATCGGCCGGGGCAGCGCTGGAAACACCTACTGGCCGAGACCCTCGGGCACACCCGGATGCTGCAGTGGAACACCATTGGTATCGCTCACTGGTTCGTCTTCGTTGCTTTCGGTGCGCTCTTCTTTACGTTGGTGACCGCGTACGGGCAGCTGTTCGACCCGCGGTTCGCGCTCCCGGTGATCGGTCACTGGGTGCCGTACGAAGCGGCGAGTGAGCTGATCGCCTGGGCCGGCCTGGGCTCGATCCTCTACTTGATCACGGTGCGGGTGCTATCACCGAACCGTAAGCGGGCATCCCGATTCTTCGGCTCGCGCGGCTGGCAGGGCTATTACGTCGAGTTCACGATCTTGGGCATCGTTGTCTGCGTTCTGGCGTTGCGGGCGCTGGAATATCAGCTGCTCGGCCCCCAGACCTCCCGGTTGCACTTCCCGACGACGTGGTTCCTGCTGCCCGTCCAGCTCCCTGTGCCCGTTCTCGAAGCCTCGATCGTGGTGATCTCCGCTGTGAAGATCATCATCTCCATGGCCTGGTTCATCGTGATCGGGCTGCACTCCACGATGGGGGTGGCGTGGCACCGGTTCACCGTCTGGCCGAACATTTGGTTCAAGCGTGAGTCGTCCGGACGTCCGGCGCTGGGCGCGGTGCCGCCGATGATGGTCGACGGAAAGCCGCTGGACTTCGCCGACATCGAAGACCTCGACGAGGACGCCGCCCTTGGTGTGGGCAAGATCGAGGACTTCACCTGGAAGGGCCTGCTTGATTTCACGTCTTGCACAGAGTGCGGACGTTGCCAGTCCCAATGCCCGGCCTGGCACACCGGCAAGCCGCTGTCACCGAAATTGGTGATCATGCAGCTGCGGGAGCACGCGTACGCGAAGGCGCCGTATCTGCAGGCGGCCGAGGCGGCACGGGCTTCCCTGCCAGCAGCTGTCCAGGACGAGGCGCAGCGCCCACTGGTCGGGCCGATCAAGATCATTGAGGGACAGGCGGGGGTCATCGACCCTGATGTGCTGTGGTCCTGCACCACCTGCGGCGCCTGCGTCCAGCAGTGCCCGGTGGACATCGAGCACGTCGATCACATCATCGATCTTCGTCGCTTCTCCGTCCAGATGGAATCGGAGTTCCCCCGTGAACTCAGTGGGCTCTTCAAGGGTCTGGAGAGCAAGGGCAACCCGTGGAACATGAGCCCGCGCGGACGGATGGATTGGGCGAAGGGCCTACCCTTCGACGTGCCCGTGGTCGGCGAGGATGTCGAGGACCTGACCGAGGTGGAGTACCTCTTCTGGGTCGGCTGCGCCGGGGCGTTCGAGGACCGGGCCAAGAAGACGACGCAGGCCCTCGCGGAACTGCTCCACACCGCCGGAGTCTCCTATGCAGTCCTCGGAAATGGGGAGACCTGTACCGGAGACCCTGCCCGGCGCGCCGGCAACGAATTCATTTTCCAGCAGTTGGCCATGGAGAACGCGGAGACTCTCAAAGACTCCAAGGCGACCAAGTTGGTCACCACGTGCGCGCACTGCCTGAACACGCTGAAGAACGAGTATCCGCAGATTGGAGTCCAGCTCGAGGTCGTGCACCATACGCAGCTACTCAACCGGCTGGTCCGCGACGGGCGGCTGACGCCCGTGCCGCCCACGCCCGGATCGAAAGACCGCAACATCACCTATCACGACCCGTGCTACCTGGGGCGGCACAACGAGATTTACGACCCTCCGCGTGAGCTGCTGAGTTCGCTGCCAGGCGCCACGGTCGCCGAAATGCCCCGCAACCGCGATCGCTCATTCTGCTGCGGGGCTGGCGGCGCGCGGATGTGGATGGAGGAGTCAATCGGGACCCGAATCAACGTCGACCGTACGGCCGAAGCCGTGCGTGCGCTGTCCTGGAGCAGTACCAGCGGCGAGCAGGCTGCCATCGCGACTGGTTGCCCCTTCTGCAGGGTCATGCTCAGTGACGGCCTCACAGCTCAACAGGCCGATGGCGGCGCTCCAGAGAGCATGGAAGTTCTCGATGTGGCCCAGCTCCTGCTCGAGTCGGTGAAGCGCTCGACGCCAGCCTGACGCCACCTGACCTTGCGTTGGCGCCATTGTGATGTCATTATGGCGTCATGAACCTTTCCCCCTATCTCGAGAGCGTTCGTACCGGTGTACAGAACGCCGCCGCCCTGGCTGACGAGGACACTCAGCAGGTCGCGTACAAGCTGGGCACGGCCGTTGACTCAGCCACGCGCCTCGCCCTGATTTCGGCGCTCTCCGATGCCACGGGCGTGATCAGCGCAGAGCTTGCGCCATCCTCGGTGGAGCT